>DATJFA010000086.1:0-6611 GCA_035496015.1 Terriglobales bacterium
CACCGTGCGCATCAACCAGCTGCCGCTGGGCTTGGCCGACCTGGAAGAAGTGATTCCCGAGCAGCCGGATATGGTGCTCATACCCAAGACTGAGCAGGCCGAGCAGGTGGTCGAGGTGGACCGCAAAATCGCTGAACTCAAGCAGCGGCACCGCCTCTCCCGTCCCATCTGGCTCATGCCCATTCTGGAGTCAGCCCTGGGGATTGAAAATGCGTTTGCCGTCGCCGCCGGAAGTCCTAACGTGGCGGCGATCACTATCGGTCTCGAGGATTACACCGCTGACTTGGGCGTGGTGAAAACTTCGGAAGGTGCGGAATCTCTTCACGCCCGCACACGCCTGGTGAACGCCGCCCGCGCCGCCGGCGTGCAGGCCATTGATTCGGTTTACGGCGACGTGGCCGATATGGAAGGCCTGCTGCGCTGGGGGCAGAAGTCGCGCGCGCTCGGCTTCGAAGGCATGGGCTGCGTACACCCGCTGCAAATTGCGGTAGTACACCAGGCCTTTGCGCCTACCCCGGCCGAGATCGAAAAGGCGCAGAAGATTGTCGCCGCTTTTGAGGAGGCGCAGCAGCGCGGCCTGGGCGTGGTCAGCCTGGGGTCGAAGATGATTGATCCCCCGGTGGTGCAGCGCGCGCTCAAGTTGGTGAAGCGGGCCAAGGATATGGGGCTGATTTGGTAGCGCCGGCATCTTGCCGGCTGTCGCGAGGGCGTCCCACCCTCGCAGGTGCGGGCGAGACACCCGCACCCACAGCCGCCGGGACGGCGGGGCTACAGGGCCAACGACCGACATGACCACGACCGCCACACGCGTCGAACTAACTCGCAATGCCGCCGGGCGCCTGGTGCCTATTTCCGTCAACGGCAAGGACCAGCGGCCTTACCAGGGCGCTGAGCAGGATCAACCACAGGGATACAAGGCGGCGCCTCCCATCCGCTCCTGCACGCAATATCCGGAGAATGGCGACAAGCGCGTTCCTGATCTGGAAACTGCGCTGCGCAAATGCGGCCTGCGCAATGGCATGACCATCTCCAGCCATCATCACCTGCGCGATGGCGACCGGGTGGCGGTCATGGCGCTGCAGGTGGCCGCCCACCTGGGTGCGAAAGATCTGATGTGGTTTCCCAGCGCGTCTTTTCCTTCTCAGGCGGCGGTGGTGGACCTGATGGAGGCCGGCGTTGTCCACCACATTGAAGGCAGCATGAACGGCCCGCTGGGCGACTATACCTCGCAGGGAAAAATGCGCGGCGTGGGCGTGCTGCGCTCGCACGGCGGGCGCTGGCAGGCCATCCAGGACGGCGAAGTGCACATTGACATTGCCGTCATCGCCGCGCCTACCGCCGATCCCTTCGGCAACGCCGATGGCTCCCACGGCAAGTCAGCCTGCGGTTCCCTGGGCTTCGCGCTGGCTGATTCCATGTACGCCGACCACGTCATTGTGGTCACCGACAACCTGGTGCCCTTCCCTTGCGTGCCCTGGCAAATTCAGGGCAACACAGTGGACTGCGTGGTCGAAGTAGATTCCATCGGCGATCCCGCCAAAATTGTGTCCGGCACTACTCAAATTACGCGCAGCCCCGACCGCTTGCGCATTGCGGAATTCGTGGCCCGCTTTCTGCGCGACGCGGGCATCATGCGCAACGGCTTTTCCTTCCAGGCGGGCGCCGGCGGCATCGCTTTGGCGTTCGTGGATTACCTGCGGCGCATGATGAAAGAAGACGGAGTCAAGGCCCGCTTTGTGCGCGGCGGTTCCACCCGCTACCTGGTGGAGATGCTGCAGGAGGGCTTAACCGACTACATTCTCGACGGGCAAACCTTCGACCTGGACGGCGTGCGCTCAATTGCCGCCGACCCACGCCACGTTGCCACCTCGCCCTTCACTTCCTACAACTTTCACGGCAAGGGCAACTTCGCTTCGCTGGTGGATGCAGTGGTGCTGGGCGCTACTGAAGTGGACGTCAACTTTAACGCCAATGTGGTCACGCACTCTGACGGCCGCCTGCTGCACGGGATTGGCGGCTGGCAGAACTGCCTCTTCGCCGGCTGCAGCATTCTGGCCGTACCTTCGTTTCGCGACCGGATTCCGGTGATCGTGGACGAAGTGACCACGGTTGTCGGCACCGGGGAGATGGTTGACGTTGTGGCCACCGAGCGCGGCATTGCCATCAACCCACGGCGCCAGGACCTGCTGGACGCCGTCAAGGGTTCCAGACTTCCCATTCGTCCCATTCAAGACATCAAGGCTGAGGTGGAGAAAATCTGTGGCGGCAAACCTGCCCGCCCGCGCTTCACCGAACGCCCCGTGGCCATCGTCAAATGGGTGGACGGGTCAGTGCTCGACACGGTCTGGCAACTAGCCTAGCGGCGCTTTGAGCTTCCCCAGCAACTCGCGGGCGGATATCTTGGCATGTCCTATTTTCTTTACATTCCTGCTCTCGCCACCGCAGAGTGCGGTTCAGGAACTCTGGCCAGAGACTACTTAGGAGTTCAGATCTGGTTCAGATTATTGCTTCTCAGGCAACCCTGCTGCTTAAACGGTCAACAAACGGAACATGGCCGGAACGTGCGCCCGTTCGACACTGCCGACAGATAAATAGCAAGAGGCATTATGAGCGATAGGAAAGAGTTGTTCGTTCTGGTAGTGGCTGCTGATCGGGTGATCGCCGCGACACTGGCGACCGTGCTGCACGCCGGCGGCTACATGGCCGCAAGCACCGCTTCGGGCGCAACCGCGTTACGCATAGCCGGGCGGATGGTGGTTGATGCCGCCGTCATAGATGTGGGTGCCAATCATCCCTTGGATGTGGAGACGGCAGTCGCCCTGCAAAGTAAGTACCCGGATTGCCGCATCCTCCTCGTCTGTTCCTCATCGAAACTCGATGAGGCTGCCCTGGTGGCGGAAGAAACCGGCCTGAACTGCGAGTTGGTTCTGCGGCCGCTCAGCCGCGCTGATCTGCTGGCCAAGCTTGCAGCGGCTCCAGGGGTTCGCAGTGCGGAACCTTCCTTGCTGCAACTGCAAGCCGCGTAGCCTTGTTCAGACTCTGGTATTCCCCGGAGTGAAGCGCATCTCCCATCGTGCCACGGCGCAAGCGTAACCGCATAGTCCTTTTCCCAGCCGTCAATCTGTTACCTCGTGATCCTAACGCTACAGTTAATCGCGCCGCGTTCCGATTTTCCTCTGAGCTCCAGGAAGAAGATGCATATGTGCAGAAGTTTCTTGCTCTGGCTGATACCGCCCTGAGCGCCTGGTCGAAGCCGGAGCGCAGGAAGCTTGCTTAGCTGTGCGTCTCAAAATGAATGGCGGCGGAAGTTCTCCGCCGCCATCGAGGTTCTCCGCTCCCCGGTTTACTTGTGCGCCGAGGCTGACTGCTCCGCGCTGTTCACCGCGCTCACGAAGGCTTCCGCTGAGGCGGGCGTTTGTATCTGACCCTTCAGGATACTCGCAAAGGGTACTTCGTTTCCGTATAGCTCCTTGGTGATTTTCTTGTCTTGGGTGATGCCCGACCCGCTCACGTTCACGCCCGCAAAAGCGCCCTTGGAGCGCGCGTAAGTGAGGATGGCTGCCTTCCAGCCGGCATTAGCTTCTCCGGAACGGCCCACCGGGCCCGCGGCTACCGATGCTCCCGCTCCCACCTTGAAATGGCCGGACATAAGTTGGTCCATGCCTTCCTGGTTCATGACCATCATCACCAGGTCGCTGCTCTGGCCGCCAATCTGCCAACCGATGCTGCCGCCGGAGATCTCAAATGGCGCAGGCGCGCTCCATCCCGAGCTGGTATGGCAGGTGGCCAGCCCGCTGCCATGCTCCCCGCCTACCATGAATGCGCCCTTGATCATGTGTGGGATCACGGCAATGCACTTGGCTCCCCGCAGAACGGCATCAGGAATGCCGGCGTTGCCCGTAGTCATCTGCTGCATGATCTCGGCTGCCTGATTCACTTTCGTTGTGGCTGCGTCGTTTTCCTGGGCCCAGCCCAGAGAAACCGCCAACGCCAGAACGCACATTAGTGATGCGATTTTCATGGTTGCACTCCTCTCGTGTTCTGTTGGAATCGCGGCAGAGGACACCAGGTTGGCACCTATCGCCTGCCTCCGAGTTGCTGCCGGGCAGAGTACAATCCCAGCATCTTCTGTGTTATCTGAGGGTTATAGGCAACAACTGTAGCCGCCGCGTTCCGCGGCTCAGGCCGGCTGTTCACATCCGGGGAATGTGGAGGAATAAGCATGGCTTCACCGTTGCTGGGAGAATTCATGGGCACCATGGTCCTGATTCTGCTGGGAGATGGCGTGGTCGCCAATGTGCTCCTCAAGCGCACCAAAGCGGAAGGAGCGGGCTGGATGGTGATCACCAGCGGCTGGGCTTTCGCCGTCATGGCCGGCGTATTCACCGCCGTAGCCTGCGGCAGCCGCGACGCGCACATCAATCCCGCCGTGACCCTGGGCTTTGCCGTCAGCTCGGGCGCTTTTGCCAAGGTCGTGCCCTACGCCATTGCCCAGCTGCTCGGCGCCTTTGCCGGAGCCACCCTGGTATGGCTTTATTTCCTCCCTCATTGGCGCGAAACTCCGGATCCCGGCACCAAGCTGGCGTGCTTCTGCACGGCCCCCGCGATACGCAACTTTCCTTCCAACCTGCTCTGCGAAGTGATTGGGACTTTCCTGCTGGTGCTGGTGGTGGGCGCCATGTTTTCCCGGGGCGTGAGCGCCGTGGCTCCTGTGGGCGGCCTAGGCCCATATCTGGTGGCCAGCCTGGTGTGGGGAATCGGATTGTCGCTGGGCGGAACCACTGGCTACGCCATCAATCCCGCGCGCGATCTGGGACCGCGCATCGCCCACGCCCTCTGGCCCATCTCCCGCAAAGGCCATTCCGACTGGGGTTACGCGCTGGTGCCCGTGGTTGGTCCGCTGCTGGGTGGCATTCTGGCCGGCGTGCTCATGCGCTACCTGCGTTTTTAGCTCGCCCACATTATCCAGGCTGCAACGCGTTTGAATTAGAACCGAAACACGATTCCTCCCGAGTAGCGCAGGAAGTTCTGGGCGCCATTGGTGCTGCTGGACAGTCCTGTGGCCAATGCATCCGTGGGACTGAACTGCGTGCGCACCAGGTCGAGTTGCACGGGACGAAGTGCAAAGTGCCGGCCAAAATTAAAGTCTAGGCCGCCGCCGAAAGCCATGGCGAAGGCGCTGGCGCTAGTCACGCTGGTGTTCAAGCCGCCCACAAAGGGAAGCGATATGCCGGCGCTGGAACCGGCAAGCGCCTCTCCAAATAGCGCGTGGCCAAAAACGGACGCTCTGCCCAGATTACCCGTAACCGTGGGGCCAAAGAGAAACGTGTACAGATGCTGGTTGACTCCTGCGGACAAGAGCGGGACGGGCAGCGATGCCAGACTGCGGTAATTGCCACTGATGTCGGCGGTTACCCCGAGAAAGCGGTTGAAGTTAAACGTGCCCTGGCCGTCCCATCCGTTAGTGTTGTTGCCGCCATTGCGCTGCAGCGAGTATCCGCCAAACATCGTCACTCTGGGAGTTTCGTCCTGCGCCAGCAAAACTGTGGGCAAGATCAGACACACGAATAGTACTAGCGTAAATCGCTTCATCCTCAACTCCCAAATGGAAAGATATGCTGAAAGTTGAGATGCAGGATCTACACAGAAGGATTACCTGCAGCCCGCTAAAAGCGCGGGCCTCAAGCAGGCTTCCTGGGAGTCAGAGGCAAAAGGGCTGCTGCGGGAATTTCAACGCAGCAGCCTAAGATCCAAAGTGCGATAGGTTATTTCTTTGTTTTCTTCCTTGCTTTCGCGCGCGGTGCAGCTTTCTTGGCCGGCGCGGCCTTGGTTTCGCGGCCGCCAATCAGGCTTAAAGAATCGGTGGCGTTGAAGGGGAACTGACGCACAGACGTTTGGCCCGTAGTGCTGAGCGTGACGTCTACTCGGCGATTGCTCGCCAGAATGATCGTCCGCATATTGCGGAGAATCCTTTGCCGCTCACCCGGCGTCAGCTCCGGATTCTGTTCCACTGAACTCCTCACCTCGGCGGGAGTCAGGTTGTGCTGGGCGCCGAATGCCTTGGTTTCGATGTTGCCGGCGGGAACCCCATTTTCCACCAGGAAGCTGCGGGTGCGTTCGACGCGCCGCTCCGAAAGCGCCTGGTTGAACGCCGCCGAGCCGCGCGGGTCAGCGTGCCCTTCCAGAATCAGCTTTGCGTCCGGCTTGCTCTGCAGATATTTGACAAAGTCGGTGGCCAGCGCCAGCAAGGTTTTCTGCTGGCTGGTGACCAGGCCGCCTTTGGAATTGGACACCGTAGGCTGGGCGGTGGGGAAGTAAATGCTGTGCAACGCCAGCCGGGCTTCCAGTTCTTTCTCCTGCGGAGAAGGAGCCGGCGGACTTTCGATTGTCACTTGCGTCGTGGCGGAACTGTTCAGGCCGCGAGAGTCGGTGCAGGTGGCGCTCACCGTGATCGGGCCCGGCGCCACCCCCGCCGTATTCAACGTGCCCGTATTGCCGCTGCCGCTGACAGCACCGGCGGTCGCGTTCCAGGCGGAGACGTTCACCTCCGCCTTGTCGGGGCTGGTGCACTCACAGGTAATGTTGACCGTCCCGCCTGCCTGTAAGGAGCT
>DATJFA010000087.1:0-10402 GCA_035496015.1 Terriglobales bacterium
ACGAGAATCTTCATAAAGTAAACGAGAAGGTTAGGGGCGGGATGGCCCGGCTGTCAAACATCTAAGCGTGGGGGCTGGGAGTCACGTCCGCCACGGCTGAGCGTAGCCCAAGTCCTGGATATTATCCGCAGCTCACTGGCAATGAATCCAGTTCTGATGAGCTAGAGATCGCCTGGGGCTGCAGCCTGCCTTCGAAGAAATCTCCCACTCGCCCCAGAATGTCTTGTTCGCTGTGCGCCTGGTAAATGGCATGACGCAACTGGCTGCCGTTGGGAACGCCATGAGTGAACCAGGAGGCAAACTGCTTCATTTTCCCCGCGGCGCCGGGCATCTCCTCTTCAATCAGCATGCGGAAGTAGGTGCGGATCATTTGGTAACGATCCTGTTCCGAGGCTTCGTCATAGGCGCCGGTCGCGGTGTACTGCGCAATCTGGCGGAAGATCCAGGGATTGGAAGCCGCAGCGCGCCCGATCATCACCGCATCGCAGCCGGTGTGCGCCACCATGGCAGCGGCATTGGCAGGAGTACGAATGTCCCCATTGCCCATCACCGGGATGCGAACCGCGGACTTGATGGCGCCGATCCAGTCCCATTGGGCTTCTCCGCTGTAGCCCTGCTCGCGGGTGCGGGCGTGCAGCGCCACTGCCTGCAGACCGCAGTCCTCGGCCATTCTGGCCAGATCGACGAATACCAGTTCGCGGTCGCTCCATCCGGCACGGAATTTCACCGTGAAGGGAAGGCTCACGGCCGCGCGCACGTTCTGGAAGATCGTGCGGATGCGCGGCAGGTCGCGCAGCAGGCCTGACCCGCCATTGCACTTGACCACTCGCCGGGCGGGACAACCGAGATTGAGGTCAACCAGGTCGAAACCCAGGTCCTGAACCATGCGGGCAGCATCGGCCAGCGACTTGGGATCGCTTCCGAAGAGCTGGGCGGAAATCGGGTGCTCGTCTTCGTAGAAGTGCAGATAGCGATGGCGGGCTTTCTTGTCGCGCAGCACGCCGTCGGCCGAAGTGAATTCGGTCATGATGAGCCCACAGCCACCCAGGTTGCGGATGAAGCGGCGGAACACTGTGTCGGTGACCCCGGCCATGGGAGCCAGGACCGTGCCGGGTGAGAGGCGGACATTGCCTACGGAAAAAGAGTCTGGCACCCTCGCAGCCTCGGGCGCTGTGACAGCAGGACCAGAATTTTCCCAGCGCTTGTTCACAGGAAGATTGTACCGTCTTGCGATCCTATCTCTAGGGCTGGTCGGTCGCGGCGAGTTTGCGGATCACGCGTCTATAGCAAGAAGAAGTGCATGTCGGGGCAGCGCGGAATCCTCAATGCACGAAAATGCGTGGGGGCGGACCGCCCCTCGTCCGCCCCTAAAGCGCAGATGCAAAACTGGCTACTTCTTCTCTACGTTCGCGTACTTGCGGCGGAAGCGCTCTACGCGTCCCGCGGTATCGATCATCTTCTGCTTTCCAGTAAAGAACGGATGGCAGGCGGAGCAAATTTCTACGTGGATGTCGCCACGATGGCTCGACCGGGTGGTAAATGTGTTGCCGCAGGCGCAATGCACGCGGACTTCTTCGTATGTGGGATGAATCGCTGCCTTCATGACTGCCTAAACCTTTCCCCAAAATGCCTTTAATGAAACGCTATTTTACAGGAGGTACCCCAGACTCGCAAAGTAAAGCCCTGCCAGCAGTTAAGACCCGCAAAACAGACCTCCCGGCTAATTCAGCAGTTGGCAACAGCAACTGCCCGCACGGAGTCGTCACCCAAGGGTGCCACCCAAGCCTGCTCAAACCGTCACTGCAGGCTCAAGGACCGGGCTTGCGATCTCCACGCCCAGCAGATCGCCCATGCTCAGGAAGAGGTCAATCCACTCCCGCGCTTGCTCACCGCGCTGCTGCTGCTCGGCCAGGATCTTCCGGCTTACCCCGTAGTAGATGTTCTGGGCTTTCCAAAGATTCACCGTAAACGGCATCGAGCGAGCCATGGCAATCGCTATTTGAGCATTTCTAAGGCGCTGCATGTTCCCGGCTTCCTTAGCAAACGACTCCATGGCCTCGACCACGCGTTGCCTGAGAATGAACTCCAGACCGGCAGAATCCAGACTTACGCCCTCGTGCTGGGCGGAGTCCAAAAGCCTGCGGATGCGCCCGAAATCCAGCTCGGGCTGTTCAAATGCCTGCCGCAAGCTGCTGTTGATTACAAATTCCGCGGTCAGCCGCAGTACCTGGGGAGCGGGCTGGCGAATATCGGCCAGGAAGCGCAGCAGGGGAGCATGGTGTGTGTAGAGCTGCTGGAATCCGTGGTCCGCTTCCGCCAGCGTGGACTGCAGGATTTGCTCCAGGGCGCGGCGCTGCTCGTCACGGAACAGAGAGCGCAGCGAATAGGCGACTCCGCCGAAATGCCGGTCCATGATGCGTATGCACTCCGGGAAATCCGCACGGCTAAAAGCGGAGCTCGCCTCCTGCACCATGTCATCGTAGGCTTGCTGGTCGCGGAAGGCGCGTACTCCGGCGTTCAGGTTGTGATCGCCGAAGCGAAGCACGCCATAGGTGGCGTGCAACTCTTCCCGGGTTATGTGGCTTCGCACCCGCGCGTGTCCCAAAATGAGCTGCGGCCGGCCGGATTCGGCGTGCCGGGAGTCCAGCCGCTCAATGTCGTATGCATAAAGGGTGCTTTGTTCCGGGTACTCGGAAAACATGGAGCTGATGGCATAGTGCGCCATGGTGCCCAGCAGGGTCACCATCGCAGGCTTCACAAACCGGGCATACACTTCCTCGCCATTGCCGAACTCGGCGATGTTGCTGTTTGCCAGGGAGAGGCGCCGCAGGAACTCTTGCTCCCGGTGATCCCCAAACAACTCCTGGGCTAGCTGAACTGCGCGGGCGGCATACTGAATGACCTGCACTGTTTCAATACCGGTGAGCTCGTCGAAAAACCAGCCGCAGCTGGTGTACATGAGCATCAGGTAACGCTGCATTTCCAGCAGCTTCAGCGCCCGGATCTGCTCTTCGAGGTCGAGCGGCCGTAGAGCGTGCTCGTCAAAGAAGCGATCAACGTTCTCCGCGGACCGGTCCAGCACCACGCCAATGTATTTATCCCGGGCTTTCTGGGGATTTTTCAGAAGCTGGCGCGCGTTTTTCTGATAGGGAGCCGCGAGATCTTCTCGAAGCCAGTCCAGAGCCTTCCGCAGCGGCCCCCGCCATTGCTGCGTCCAGCCGGCGTGTCCGCCGGAATTGCACCCGCAGTCCGTCTCCCAGCGGCCCACCCCGTGGGCGCAGCTCCAGGCAGTTTGCTCGATGATTTCGGCTTCCATGGTCGCGGGATGCTTTTCCAGATATTCCCCATAATTGGTGATGCGGGCGAGCTGCTGGGATTCGATGTAGTCCAGGGCATAAGCCAGCGCCATGTCTCCATGGGGATGGTGATGCCCATAGGTCTCCCCATCGGTCGCGATATGCATCAACTGCGGCCACTTACGCTCCTCGTCGAAGCCGCTCAGGAGTCGCTGCGCAAAAGTTTCCCCGCTGGTCAGAAGCTTTTCGAACGCGACCGCGCGCGAAATAGGACCGTCGTAGAAAAAGACGGTGATCTTTCTACCCGCGCGGGTGTGGCAGAGATACGCGCGCGTGGGATCGATGCTTCCACCCTCCACGCCGCGCCAGAGCCGCGAATGTCGGGTACGAATCTGCCTGGCCTGATGGGGCGCGAGAATGGTAAAGCGTATCCCCTGCTCGGCCAGCACATCCAGAGTTTCCAGATCGACGGCGGTTTCCGGGAGCCACATGCCTTCCGGATCGCGCTGGAAGCGCTGCTTGAAATCGCGAATCCCCCATAGCACCTGCGTGTACTTGTCGCGCCGAGAAGCCAGCGGCAGGATCATGTGATTGTAGGCTTGGGCTATGGCCGAGCCGTGGCCGGAGAAGAGCTGTTGGCTTTCCTTGTCCGCCACCAATATCTTGGCGTAGGTGTGAGGCGCGTTGTCTTCCATCCAGGAGAGCAGCGTGGGGCCGAAATTGAAGCTGATGCGGGAGTAATTATTAACGATTTTTACGATGTGGCCTTCACCGTCGAGGATGCGGGCGGCAGAGTTGGGCGCATAGCATTCGGCGGTGATGCGCTCGTTCCAGTCGTGGTAAGGATAGGCCGAATCCTGGATTTCCACCGCCTCTAGCCAGGGGTTTTCCCGCGGCGGCTGATAGAAGTGGCAGTGGATGCAGAGATATCGTTCCATGGAACCGGTTGCTTAGATGCCGAATGAGGCGTTCACGAGCGAGAGCGGGGGCAATTATAAGCGCGTTGGCAACAAAAAAGTCCTGAGGCCGTTACCGACCTCAGGACAGCCCGGCAATCCACCGGACACATGAGTGAGAGAGAAGGATAAGCTCAGGCGAGGCGTTTGCCGCGCACCGAAGCCGGCTTGGGTATGACTAGTTCCTCGGCCGGGCACTCGCCTAAAATTGGCTGGCAGGCGGCGTCGGGTCCCTCAGCACGCTTCTTCGCCTCATGCCACTCAGCGCTGAACTGGGCCTGTTCGGTGGAGCCTTCCAGCGCCAGGGTGGAGGATGTGCCACCAGCGATCACCTGGGTGACAGTGTCAAAGTACCCCGTGCCCACAAAGCGCTGGTGCTTGACCGCTTCGTAGCCGTAGTGCTGCTCCCGGCTAAACTCCTTTTCCTGCAACCGGGCGTAGGCGGTCATTCCGCTCTCGCGGTAGCCGCGCGCCAGTTCGAACATGCTCAGGTTCAGGGCATGGAAGCCGGCCAGGGTCACAAACTGGAACTTGTAGCCCATGGCCGCCAGCTCTCGCTGGAAGCGGGCGATGGTAGCGTCGTCCAGCTTCTTCCTCCAGTTGAACGAGGGTGAGCAGTTGTAGGCCAGCAGCTTGCCGGGGAACTCGCCCAGCACGGCCTCGGCGAAAATACGGGCTTCCTGCAGGTTGGGCTCTGAGGTCTCGCACCACACCAGGTCGGCGTAGGGCGCGTAGGCGCGGGCCCGGGCGATGGCTGAGTGCAGGCCTCCGCGGATGCGGAAAAAGCCCTCGGAGGTGCGCTCCCCGGTGCAGAACTCGCGGTCACGTGCGTCTATGTCGCTGGTCAGCAGGTTGGCGGCATTGGCGTCAGTGCGCGCCATGATCAGCGTGGGCACATCCTTGGCGTCCGCCGCCAGGCGCGCCGCCACCAGTTTCTGGACAGCTTCCGGGGTGGAGACAAGCACCTTGCCTCCGAGGTGGCCGCACTTCTTGGCCGACGAAAGCTGGTCCTCAAAGTGTACGCAGGCCGCGCCCGCCTCAATCATCGCCTTCATCAGTTCAAAGGCATTAAGGGTGCCGCCAAAACCCGCTTCGGCATCCGCAATCAGGGGCGCGAACCAGTAGACGTCGCTCTTGCCTTCGGCATGGTGCACCTGGTCGGCCCGCAGCAGCGCCTTGTTGATACGTGACACCAGAGTGGGGACGCTGTTCACTGGGTACAAACTCTGGTCGGGATACATCTGCCCGGCATCGTTAGCGTCTGCCGCCACCTGCCAGCCACTGACGTAGATGGCCTTGAGCCCGGCGCGCACTTGCTGGATAGCCTGGTTGCCGGTCATCGCGCCCAGGGCGGGCACATAAGCTTCCGACTGCAGCAGCTCCCAGAGCCGCTCCGCGCCCATGCGCGCCAGCGTGTGGTCAATTTTGATGGAGCCGCGGATGCGTTCCACGTCCGCGGAGGTATAGGGGCGAGTGACGCCCTGCCAGCGCTTGCCGGCCCATTGGGTGGTCTGTTCGGTCTTGCCGTTCGTGGTCACGTCTTTCTTCCTTTCCTCGCTACTGCGGGGAACTGCAGGTTTGATGGTTCAGATGGGATTGAATTCACCGTTCAGGATCATGCTTTCCGCAATACGGCGCGCTTCGCGGAAAGTTTCCGGCGTGCCGACATCGGCGCGCGCGGGATTGGCCACAATCTTCTCCACTTCTTCGTCGAATAATCTGCTGATGAGCTCGGGCGTGTGTGCCACGGGATTACCGGATTCGTCGAGAATGTCCATGGCTTCGCCGTGGCGCATGCGCTGGACAATCATCAGGCGGTAAATGCGGTCAGTGGCAAGGTCCTCCATGTAGCCGTCGAGCAGGCTGGCACCCTTGCCATTGAGCACGCCGTTACGGTAGCGGATCACGGTGCGCACCGCCGCCCGCGTTCCCGCCAGGGTCCGGGCGCCCACGCCACGAGGCACGGCGCGCAGATCGGCATAACGGTTGAACTGCCCGCAACGCAACATGCCGGCGCGGTCCAGATCGTCGCGGCTCAGGTCGCGCGAGGGCAGCTTCTCCAGTTGGTTGGGATAGGGGAACTGGTCCACTGCGATCTGGTTCTGATCGGGGTGACCGGTCCAGGCTCCATCCATCAGGCAGCTGGCCTCGTTCTTCTTGTCTTTTTGCAGGACCGCGAGGGCGCGGGTGTTCAGTTCTGCGTCCTCGCGGCTGGGATAGAGCGCGGTCATTCCGCCAATGGCGAGCGCGCCGCGGCGATGGCAGATTTCCGGCATCAGCTCGCGTACCCGCTGAAAGAAAGGCACATCATGCGGGATGGTGTTGCGGTCGGGCAGCACCCACTCCGGGTCGGACAGGTTGAAATGAATGAGGCTGGCCATGTAGTCCCAGCGTCCCAGGTTCAGTCCGACGATGTGCTCACGCAGGTTGAACAAAAATTCTTCCATCTGGTACGCGAGAGGGTGCGACTCGACCAGGGCCATGCACCTGATGTAGTCGCGCGGCAAATCACGCGTCTCCGCCAGCGCCTGAAACAGGTCGCGCCACCACAGCGCTTCCTCAGCCGATTCCGATTTCGGGATGTAGATGGCCAGGGGGTGGCGCAGCTGCGCCGGATCCATCCCATAGAACACGCGCGCCACATCGAACAGCGAGGCTGAGGTCAGTTCGTCGCCAAATAGGCCGCCCTGGCTGATATGCAGGCCGCGCGGCCGTACCCAGATCACGGTTTTACCCGGCTTGATGCCGGCAAGCTGGTTGCGCTTCTTGTCAAAATAAGTGAGCGTGCCGTGCAGTGCCTGCAGGATATTCTCAACCCCGAGCCGCTGATGTTCCCATTCATTAACCGTTGAGTCTTCCAGGTCGAGCATCACTCCAGGAGCGCCGGAGTTGAGCATCTTGACCACCAGCTCGGCGTCATCCGCCGGCCCGGTCATCTGGTTGCGCTGGTCGGCGCACCACGCCGGCAATTGGATTTTCCACTCCCCTTCGGTGGCCGGGGAGGGTGGCAGGTGCCGCGGGCGGCGTCCGGCGTGCGCTTCCGACAGAACCTGATAACGCTTTTCAATCAGCTGCTGCTGGCGGGGCGTAAACCAGCGATGCAAGGGCAAGAGGAACTCTACGAACCCCGGCGGGAGGTCGCGGCGCGCGGCTTCCGGGCTCGCGTAGTTGAGATGAAAACCGGCTGCTTGAGGGATATTTACTGACGGGAGTGCCATCCATCCTCCTGCGTTTCGGGCAATTCCTGCGGCTGATTTCTCCAACCGATCCGCGCCCCACTGGTTTGCGGATTCTGCGGTATGCCCGTGGCGTCGTCAAACTGAATGTTTTTATCGCAGTGATAAAGAACTTTAATCAGCCCTCATTCCGGCGGCATTCCGGCGGAACGGCGTACTTAGAAGCAGGGCACAAGCACCGGGGTTGTGTGCAGTGGTTGCGGTGCCAGCTGGCGTCCTGGTGCAACGCCTAAGTTATTGCTGCGAAAAAAGTTACCTGCGGCCACCAGGTGGGGGGTCAGCCGTGGCTGGACTCGTCTGGATGCTTTCCGGTGAGAAATAAATTGCCGTACGGCCGCGTTATCGCGGGTAGAGGATGGACCATTCATAGTTCCTTTCTCAACCGGTAGTTTGTTGTTTCGGCAATTCGAGTGTGGACCCAGCGAGACTACCTTTTTGGAATGCGAACGCCACAACGGACCCGACCCTGCCCATTCGAGCGCTGCATTCGGTCCGCAATCACCGCCAAACCGGAGCTCTCTATGGCTTCATAGGTGAGTAACGGCGGGATTGCCGCCTAGCACTGTACGTGGAGGGATTCTTATGGCACTTGCAGCAAGGTGTGCTCACCGCGGACGCATAGGCGGACTGGCACTTATACTGTTGTTGGTTTTTTTGGCATTGAGCTGCGGCGACGGCTCCACGCCATTACAGCCGTCCAGCGCCGTACAGGTGAAGATCGGGGACGCGGCGGCTGGCCGCGTGGTCGCTCTTGAGATGACTCTGACCTCGCTGGTGCTCACAAAGAGCGACGGTCAGCTAGTCAGCGTGCTGCCGGAAGCTCGCAGGATCGAGTTCACCCGCCTGGCAGGCACTGTAGAACCGGTGGCTCTGCTCAACATCCCACAGGGTTCCTATACGGAGGCGGCGCTTTCAGGCAGTAATCTTCATTTGACTTACCTCGATGCCACGGGCACTGTGGAGGAATACACTCAGACGCGAGAAATCAACACCAGCATCGTGCTCAATCCGCAGCTGGGTGTGACCACCAACAGCGTAATTAACATAGACCTCAACCTGGCGGCTTCCATCCTCAGCATTGATCCGACCAATGTAGCGCCGCCACAGTTTCGGCCCGTGTACACCATCTCGGTCTCGCCCGTCTCTGCAACTCAACAGCAGGAGGAAGAGGGAGCCCTGGAGCATGTGATCGGCGTGGTAACTGCCGCCAACAGCAGTTCCTTCACCATGCAACTGGGGCAGAACGGCATACTGCTGACCTTTATCGTGGATGCCAGCACTGCCTTTCAGGACGTTACCCTGACCACCCTGGCCAATATGATCGTGGAAGTGGATGGCGTGACCGCGGCGGATGGAACCCTCCATGCGGAACGCGTGGCTGGCCTGACCAATACCAGCGGAGCGGTAGTGGAAGGCGTGCTGACCCGCGGTGCATTTCTGCCGGACGGATTCGTGAAGCAGGCCGCTTACAGGCCGGGCGCCCCGCTGGTTGTTGAGGATGGCGTGGGTAACGGCATGGTAGATGCAATGGTGGGCACGCCTGTCACCGTAGACTTCAGAGCCGCCAGTTACGGCGTCAACGGCGAGGGCATGCCCGACGGTTGGGCGTTTAACCTGATCGGCGGGCTGGTATTCAACGCTGCCACCATTATCCCGGGGCAAACGGTACAGGTTGTGACCGACACCGGCATTAGTCCAATTGACGGTGACTACACCATCCCGGCCCGCACCGTAACCCTGCAAGAGCAGGCGGCCTCTGGTGTGGTGAGCGATTACAGGGATGGCTTTCTGTTTGGCTTCCTGCTCGGCGCCAAGGGCACCAAGACGGTGAGCCCGCGCTCAGCGCTATCCATGCCGGTGGCGGCCTTCGACCTTCAGTTGCCGGATGACTCCTACTTGCGGCTGCTGAACCCGACGTTCACATCCGTCACGGTTGGCGTTTTCCCCGAGACCAAGGTGAACGGAACCAGCGCCATCTCCGATCTCATGACAGTGCGCGTGCGCGGCTGGCTGTTCTATTTTGATGATGAATTGGCCATGGTCGCGGACCGCGTTGATTTCGTCAGCGCCCCCGTACCCACCAGCCTTCGAACAGACATACCTCGTCGCTAGCTGGCCATTTCGCCTGCCGGCCTGGTTCGGCCGGCAGGTCTTTTTACTTGTTCACTGACTCCTTTTGTCTGCCATGCTGGCGGGCGTAGATTTCCCGCACCCGCTCGATGTTATCGGCCTCTTCTGGCGGCTTGTCGTCGCGGATGCGCAGGATGCGGGGGAACCGTAGCGCATAACCACTGGCGTGGCGGTCGGAACGCATGATGGCATTAAAAGCGACCTCCAGCACGATTTTGGGTTCCACTTCGCGCCAGAAGCCGTGGTCGGCGAGAGTGTGCGCCAGGAACCACTCGGTCATGTCGGCGATCTCTTTATCTGTGAGTCCGGAATAGGCTTTGCCGATATTCAGCAGGCGATCGCCGTCGCGAACCGCGAAAGTGTAATCGCTGAGCACGCTCACGCGCTTGCCGTGCCCGTATTCCACCGACGTGACCACAACATCGAGCGTGGCCAACTCGCGCTTCAGCTTCACCCAGGATTGGCCACGCCGTCCGGGAGTGTAGGGCGACTCGAGGTCCTTGATCATTAGACCTTCGTTGCCGCGCGCCTGGGCGGCGGCAAAAAGGTCCTCCAGCTTTTCCGGAGAGTCGGCGCGCAGCAGGGGCGCGCGAATGACCTCGGCTTGCGCCTGGGATGCCGTTTCCACTGCCGGCTCGAACGTGAGCCGGCCCTGGGGGTTGGGGGTACGCACCATGGCGGGGCGCCGGGCACGGGCAAATATGTTTTCCAGCAGGGAGGCGCGCTGGCGCAGTGGCTGATCAATTACCAACTCTGCGTCAAGGTAGAGAACATCGAAGACGAC
>DATJFA010000088.1:0-2920 GCA_035496015.1 Terriglobales bacterium
CCGGATGCGGCCCAGGGCCTGATGGACCAGTTCGGGTTCGGGCAGAGTCTGCTTGAAATTGCCGCCGCTTTGCCAGAGAACGTCAATTTCACCCTGCCCGGCGGCATGGACCATCTGAGTGGCGCTCAGGCCCTTCCACGATGGCGGCTCGAAGCCCCATATTTCCGGGCTGGCGAACCGGCGGGCGTTTTCCTCGCTTACGGCCGACCCCATCACGTAGGCTCCCGGCATGCCGCCCATTTCCGCCCCGCCTTGTACACCGCTGTGGCCGCGGATGGGCATAAGTCCGGTGTGCGGGCGGCCTACGTTGCCGCGCGCGAGTTGCAGGTTGACCAGGGCACGCACATTGTCAGTGCCATAGCTGTGCTGGGTGATGCCCATGCTCCAGACCACCACCGCGCTGCGGGCCCGGCCGAACGCCTCGGCAAAGCGCTGCATGTCAGCACGGCGAAGGCCGGAGCCGCGTTCCAGTTCTTCCCAGGAGAGGCCCCGCGCCTTGGCTTCCACCTGCTCCCAACCCACGGTGCGCTCGGCAATGAACGCTCGGTCCACCCAGCCGTTTTCGATAAGGAACTTCAAGACGCCGTAGATGAAGGCAATGTCTCCGCCGGCGTGCACCTGAAAGAAATCGTCCACAATGCGCGTGCCGAACAAGGCGCTGCGCACCACCGAGGGCACCCAGTAGCGCTCCAGCCCCGGCTCGAGATACGGATTGACTACAAAAACCTTGGTGCCCTTCTGCTTGGCGTAATACAGGTATTTTGTGGTTACTGGCTGGTTGTTCGCCGGGTTGCTGCCAACAAAGACAATCAGGTCGCTCCCGATCCAATCGCTGTAAGAGCACGTGGTCGCGGCGCAGCCCACCGTAGCATTCAGGGCCATGGTGCTGGGGGCATGGCAGATGCGGGCGCTGGTGTCTACATGATTGGTGCCCAGGAAGCGCGCAACTTTCTGGTGAGCGTAGTAGGCCTCGTTGGTCAGGCCGCGCGAAGTGATGTACCAGGCGATGCGATGTGGGTCGGTCTGGCGCAAGCCGGCAGCAACAGTTGCAAGCGCTTCGTCCCAGGAGACGCGGCGAAAGCCCTTTTCCCCGCGGCGCCGGATCATGGGAACGGCCAGCCGGCCGAGCTGGCGGAGTTGTTTTTCGGACAGGCCGCGCAAGCTGTCCACATCTTCCAGCTCGCGCCAATCCATGGCGGGCATGGTGTTGAGGCGCAACAACTGCAGGCGCACGGCGCAGAGGTGAACGCCTTTCATGGTCCAGTCGCGCATGCCCATGGTTCCCAGGGAGCAGCCGTCGCAGCAGCCGTTATTCAGAATGCGCCACGCGTAGCCGAGGTTATCGCGGTTTTCCCAGATGGTGGAGGCGATGTCTTTGTAGGCGTTGGGGTGCTGCTGAGTGACGCCATAAGGAATCAGACTGACCCACTGCCGCTGCTTGCGACCGGCGGCGTCCATGCTCATCCCGTTCTCCCAAGTTTAGTGCGAGCGACCAACTGCTTCGCAGCCTGCTGGTGATGCGCTGCGCAGAGCGCTTCCCACCCACGCGCGCTGGCGAGTGACGCAAAAGATAGCTCTTGCCGCGGATGTTTGCAACCACGGGCCATGTAGCATCTGAATGACGTTGCGTTCCAGGAGCTACGGCTTGCATCGCGTCCTGGGAGAGGGTATTGTTTCCGCCGGCAACGCTGTTCAGGAGTTGCAAAAATGCCACTGGAGTTGACCACCCGAAGCGTGGCGGGGAGCAGCGTAATAGGCTGTAGCGGCCGAATCGTGCTGGGAGAGGAGTCAGCGAAGCTGCGCCACGTTGTGAAAGAGGCGCTGGCCGAGTGCAATCACATTGTGCTTGATCTCGGCGGCGTATCCCACATTGATAGCACCGGACTGGGCGTTCTCGTCGGCTTGCATGCCTCAGCCCGCAAGGCGGGAGGTGGGATGAAGCTGGCCAACCTGAATCCGCGGCTGCGCGATCTGCTGGGCATCACCCGGCTGCTCACGATTTTTGAAGTATTCGACACGGCTGCCGACGCCGCCGGGACCTTCAATCCACTGGCCGGCCAGGTCACGCCCGGGGAGTATTAGTTCGCGAAACTCCAGGCCGCTCCGCGGCTTGTCACCGATGTGGACTTAAGCTTGTCTTAATACCTGTAAAATTATTTTCTATGCGGGGCAGTGCCGTCAGGCGGCAATAGCGGCGCCGCATCAGTCATCGGGTGGCCGCTCCCGGGAGGATGATTATGAGCCAGGAAAAAAGCAATGCCTCAGGCTGGACCCGCCGCGAGTTGCTGGGCGGAGCGTCGCTGGCCGCGGCAGGAATCGCTGCCGCCACGCTGGCCACACCTGAGCCCGCGCCGGCCGCGCCCCGCAGCGGCGCCAAACATGCTCCCCTGCAGAGCTTCAAGTATGACATCGAGAGCTCCAGAGGCTGGTTCGGACCCGGCGGCTCCGCCAAGGAAGCCAACGTGGAGGAATTTCCCATATCGGAGAGCATGGCCGGAGTGTCCATGCGGCTGAAGCCAGGAGGATTGCGCGAACTGCACTGGCATGCCGTGGCGGCGGAATGGGCGTACGTAATTACGGGCAATGTGCGCGCCACTGTTATCTCTCCCAATGGACAGGCAGAGTCGGCCGATTTTGGACCGGGAGACGTCTGGTACTTTCCCAAGGGACATGGGCATGCGCTGCAATGCCTGGGACCGGAAGAAGCCCACTTTATCCTGGTGTTCGATGACGGGAACTTTTCTGAATTCGGAACCTTCAGCATTACCGACTGGATAGCCCGCACCCCACCCAGCGTCCTGGCCCGCAACCTGGGCTTGCCCCAGGCGGTTTATGCCTCCATGCCCAAGGAGGAGGCTTACATCATTCCCGGCAAGGTCCCTCCTGCTGTGCCGGAACAACTGCGCAATGGCGACCCCAA
>DATJFA010000089.1:0-7031 GCA_035496015.1 Terriglobales bacterium
CCGCCGACGGCGATGAGCATCGTTTTCGGCATTTTCGACTTTAGGGGTCAGGGCTCAGGAATCAGAAGCCAGCGTTCCTGGCGCCACGTGCTTGCTGACTCCTGACTACTGACTCCTGACTACTTTCCTTCACACGTGCACTAATTCCTCAGCCTTTGAGATCACCGTCTCCGTGACCGGCTGTTTCATCAGCTCCAGCATGATGGCCTTTTGCACGTGGAGCCGGTTTTCCGCTTGCTGGAAGACGACGGAGCGCGGGCAATCAATGACTTCGTCGGTGACTTCATCGCCGCGGTGAGCCGGGAGGCAATGCATGAAGATCGCGTCCGGTTTAGCCAATGAGAAGAGGGCGGCATTCACCTGGTAAGGCAGGAAGTGTTGGCGGCGTTCGCCGGCCTCGTCCTCCTGGCCCATGCTGGCCCACACGTCCGTATAGACCACGTCTGCGTCTCGCACCGCCTCTACTGGATCCGTGGTGATGGTGCAGGTACCACCAGTTTCGGCCCCACGGTACTGGGCCCAGGAGAGCGCGTTCTTGAGCGGCTCGTAACCGGGCGGCGTCGCCACCCAAACATGAGCACCCACTTGCGCGCCTACAAACATCAATGAGTGGGCGACGTTATTGCCATCGCCAACGAAGGCCACCTTCAGGCCAGACAGCCTACCGTTGACTTCCAGCATGGTCAGGTAGTCGGCCATGGCCTGGCAGGGATGGCTGTAGTCGGTGAGGCCATTGATGACGGGAATGGCTGCGTACTGGGCCATGCGCTCCACAATGTCGTGAGCAAATGTGCGGATCATGATGCCCTGGACCATGCGCTCCAAGTTTTTAGCCACATCGTAGACGGACTCGCGTTTGCCCAGGTTGATCTCAACCGGAGAAAGGTAGAGGGAACAACCGCCGAGCTGGTGTATGCCGACATCAAAGGTCACGCGAGTGCGCAGCGATGGCTTCTCGAAGATCATGGCCAAAGTCTTGCCTTTGAGTGCGTTGGAATACGCGGCGGGATCGGCCTTGATCTGCTGGGCAAGGTGCAGCAACTGCTTGATCTGGGCCGGCGTGAAGTCGCGGATGCTGAGAAAATCGTGCGGCCAAACCGGAGCGGTGGGCATGGTTTCCTCCTAAACCGTAGTACGAGCGGCTTCCAGGCGATGCTCGTGGCGAGCAGTGAACTGGGCCAGGAGATCTGCAATGGCCGGATGCGTGCGCTCCTCCACCTCATAACCGACGCGCACACAGGGCTTGTTCAGGCGAAGAATGGCGCCCAGGTCCACGGGTGTAGCCACCAGCACCAGGTCGGCAGGCACGCGGTTAATGGTTTCTTCCAGTTCATGCCGCTGGATCGCGCTATAACCCATGGCAGGGAGCAGCGTGGTCAGGTGAGTAAAGCGTTCGTAGGTGCCGCGAATGGAGCCGACCGCATAGGGGCGAGCGTCCATCAACTCGGCTGCGCCCCACTGCCGCGCGGCGACTACGCCGGCACCATAGGGCATTTCTCCGTGAGTGAGCGTGGGACCATCCTCTACCACCAGAACCCGGCGTCCGTTGATCTGTTCCGGAGCCGCAACCGAGACCTTGCAGGCAGCTTCAATAATGGTGGCCTTGGGATTGTGCTGGCGCACGTTCTGGCGCACTACATCCACGTTGTGGGCGGAAGCGGTGTCCACCTTATTGATGATCACCACATGGGCGCGGCGCAGGTTGACCTCGCCGGGGTAATAAGCAAGTTCGTGGCCGGGACGATGAGGATCGGCAACCACGATCTCCAAGTCTGAGGAATAGAAGGGCGTGTCATTATTGCCGCCGTCCCAAAGGATAAGGTCGCCTTCCTGCTCGGCTTGACGCAGGATGGCTTCGTAATCCACGCCGGCATAAACCACCGTGCCGTTTACGATGTGGGGCTCATATTCCTCGCGCTCCTCGATGGTGCATTTGTGGCGTTCCAAATCCTCGAGGCGGGCAAAACGCTGTACCGCCTGTTCGGCCAGGTCGCCGTAAGGCATGGGATGGCGAATGACCACCGGTCTCCAGCCCAGGCGGCGCAGTTCGGCGGCGACCCGGCGCGAAACCGGGCTCTTGCCGCAACCGGTGCGCACGGCGCAGACGGAGACCACGGGGAGGCTCGATTTGAGCTGCGTGTGCTCCGTGCCCAGGAGCCAGAAATCCGCGCCGGCAGCCACGGCGCGGGAGGCCAGGTGCATGACGGTGGGGTGGGCGACGTCGCTGTAGGAGAAGACCACCACGTCAATTCCCTGTTTTGAGATGAGGCGCTCCATTTCCTTTTCCTCGGCGATGGGAATGCCCTGCGGATAGAGGTCGCCAGCCAGTTCCGGCGGGTAGCGACGGTTGGAAATGTCGGGTATTTGGGTGGCAGTGAAGGCTACAACCTGGAACTCGGGGTTATGGCGGAAAACGACGTTAAAGTTATGAAAATCGCGGCCTGCCGCACCTAGAATAAGCACCTTTTGCATGGCACACTCCTCGCGTTAGAAACGGCCTTTGGCAACCTTCGATGTTGGCCCGAAATGGGCCAAGAGGCAGTGAGGGGGGTCACATGGAGGTGTGAGGAAAGCCACAGGTTGCGAGTTTCAAGTTTCACAGTTTCGGGTTTCAAGTATCACGAAACTCGGTGAAACCGCGGGCTGGAGCCAGCGGAGGCACTCCCAGGCAGCAAAGGGGGAAGGCATTTCCAGGGCAGTGAGGGCACACGACGGCGCAAGGCTGGAGCTTCGAGCGAGCCCCGACTCGTTAGTTGGGACCCGAGATGTTCTTCTGCTCTATGTCGCTCTTTACGGCTCGCGAAGAGACGCAACTGGTAGTCACCATCACTCCGTCGCACTTGACGAGGTGCTCCGAAATGGTGGCGCATGGCCTGGTCCAACTCACCTTCTCGATGCAGCGGATGGGGACATAAAGGCGGGCGGCGATTTTGCTGGTGTGAGCGCAGCCCACACCGGCCAATGCAAGGAGGAGAACAGCGAACTGCCAGATGGTTTTCATACTGCCAACTTCGTTGGTATGGAACTCTACCGAACCTGGACCCAGGAGAAACCTTCAAGGGCGCGCGGCGGGCGCGACCGCAGTACATCATTTCGACAACACACCGGCGACAGTTAGAGGCGCCAGCTTGGGCGCCACCTTGGCCTGCTGCTGGACTAATTTCTGTTCCGCGGCCATGAGCAACTCCGCGGCGCTGGCCCCGATGGCATATTGGGCAATGCCGTAGTTGAGCACCATCTCCCAGCCGGACTTGGTATTGAGATTCCAGCGGTCCACGATATCCATGAGGCGGCGCATGGCGGAGGCGGCGCGCTTCTCGTTGGTATCGGACATGATGATAAGGAAGCGGTCGCCACTGTAGCGGATGATGGCGTCCGAACCGCGGAATGTGCCCTTCAGCAGGCGCGCCACCTCGACCAGCAACTGATCACCGGCGATATTGCCTAAGCGGTCGTTAAGGCCCTTGAAGCCGGCTACCTCCACCAGCACGAAGGTCAGGTGGCTGCCGGAGCGGTTGGCGCGCGCGATTTCCCGCGGAACAATCTGGTCGAGGGAACGGCGATTGAGCAATTGAGTAAGCGGATCAATGAGAGTGAAGCATTCCAGCCGTTCGCTGAAAACCAGTTCACGGATAAGAGAGGCACGGGTGGAGTTCAGGCTGCGTTTTTGAACGACGATATAGATATTGAAAAGCAGGATCAGAGAAATCAGCCCGAAGAATAACTGGGGCAAATAGCGATATTCCACCAGGCCTGTGCCGGGCAGGCCACGCCAGGCCACGTTGGGGGCGACGACGGCGGCAAAACCCGCCACCAGCACCACGATGATGAGTATGCCGATGGACCACAATTGCAGGTCGCGCCCGCTCAACTGCTTGAGCTGGCGCTGAATTTCTTCGCTGCGCAGCGATTCGGCGGCAGCTGAGGCCGCGCTCTGGCTGGGATCTGGGATGCTGCTCATGAGTAGCTGTCCCCTGACGCGCAATTTCGGCGCTAGGGGGATGTTCGCATGGAGTTGGAGGGAATGAAGAAAACGAGGGTACCGGGGAGGAGGGTTGCGATTCCCAGAGCAGGACTCTTCCCCATTTGAACCGTTTGGCGGCGGACCCACACGAATAAAAGCGCCACAGAAGCACTGAGACGCAGAGAAGGGCGTCAAGCGAATGTAATTCGAACCCCGGCGACGGGGCTGGCGCTATCACGCGGGCGAGGGCGCCCGCACCACAACATCAGGCGGACTAGCCCTCTTCGCTGCCGCGCAGCTTGGCGATCACGCTCAGATCCTCAAGCGTGGTCACGTCGCCTTTCACTTCGCCGCTGGAGGCGAGCTCGCGCAACAAGCGGCGCATGATTTTGCCGCTGCGCGTTTTGGGCAAGACGTCGCTGAAGCGAATGTCGTCCGGCTTGGCCAGCGCGCCAATTTCTTTGGCCACCCACTTGCGCAGCTCGTCTTTCAGCTCGGGCGAAGGCTGGTTGCCGTGCTCCAGGGTGACGAATGCGGCGATGGCTTGACCCTTCACCTCGTCGGGCCGACCCACGACCGCGGCTTCGGCCACTTTAGGATGGGCCACCAGCGCCGACTCGACCTCCATGGTGCTGAGGCGGTGGCCGGCCACATTAATAACGTCGTCCACGCGGCCCATCACCCAGAAATAGCCGTCTTTATCTTTGCGGGCACCGTCGCCGGTGAAATAAATGTTGGGAATCTCCGACCAGTACTGCTTCACGTAGCGATCGGGATCGCCATAGATGGTGCGCAGCATGGCCGGCCAGGGCTTCTTGATGACAAGGTAGCCGCCTGAGCCTTCCGGCACCGGCTGGCCGTCGCGGGTGACCACGTCGGCGATCACGCCGGGAAACGGCCGCGTGGCCGAGCCCGGTTTGGCGGCGATCGCCCCTGGCAGCGGCGTAATCATGATCATGCCGGTTTCCGTCTGCCACCAAGTGTCCACGATGGGACAGCGGTTGTGCCCGATGACGTCGCGGTACCACATCCAGGCTTCCGGGTTGATGGGCTCGCCCACGGTGCCCAGCAGGCGCAGGCTGTCGAGCTTGTGCTTGCGCGGCCACTGCTCGCCCCATTTGATGAAAGTACGGATAGCGGTGGGCGCGGTGTAGAAGACGCTGACCCTGTGCCGGTCAATGATGCGCCAGAAGCGGTCAGGTTCGGGATGGTTGGGCGCGCCTTCATACATCAGTGAGGTAGCGCCGTTCTGCAGCGGCCCATAAATGATGTAGCTGTGGCCTGTCACCCAGCCTATATCAGCGGTACACCAGTAGGTGTCTTCTTCTTTCAGGTCGAACACCCACTTGGTGGTGATATAAGTGCCGACCGAGTAGCCGCCGGTTGTATGTACCACGCCCTTGGGCTTGCCGGTCGTTCCGGAAGTGTAAAGGATGTAGAGGGGGTGCTCGGCGTCCAGCGGCTCAGCCGGGCAGGCGTTCCCGTTTTCCGCCGCCAGCAACTCATGCCACCAGTGGTCGCGGCCCGGCTCCATGTGAATGTGGTGGCCGGTGCGCTTGTAGACAACCACGTGTTTGACCGTCGGGCAGGAGGGCAGCGCTTCGTCCACGGCTTTCTTCAGGTGGACTTCCGAGCCCCGACGATAGGCACCATCCTGGGTGATAACCGCGACCGCCTGCGCGTCGGTAATGCGGTCCACCAGCGCGTTGGCGGAGAAGCCGCCGAACACGACCGAGTGAACCGCGCCTATGCGGGCGCAGGCCAGCATGGCGATGGGCAGTTCCGGCACCATGCCCATGTAGATGGCCACACGGTCGCCCTTCCTGATACCCAGCGACTTGAGCACGTTGGCAAACTTCTGCACTTCGACGTGGAGCTGCTGATAGGTGAGGGTGCGCAGATCACCGGGTTCGCCTTCCCAGATGATGGCGGCCTTGTTCTTGCGCCACGTTTCGAGGTGGCGATCCAAACAGTTATAGGAAAGGTTGAGTTGCCCGCCAACAAACCATTTAGCCCATGGCGCCTTCCACTCCAGCACCTTGTCCCAGGGCTTGAACCAGTGTAGCTCGCGCGCAATGTTGCCCCAGAAGGCTTCCGGGTCGCGCTCGGCCTCGGCGTAGAGCCGCTCGTAGTCGGCCAAGCTCTTGATGTGTGCCTGCTGGCTGAACTCGGCCGGGGGCGGAAAGCTGCGGCTTTCCTGCAACACGGAATCAATGCTGGCCTGCTGGGTGGCGGTGTCGTGAGCCATGGGTCTCCTTGGCAAAGTAGCGCCGGCCTCTGGCTGTCACGAGGGCGTCTCGCCCTCGCTGATGTGGGCAGGACGCCCGCATCCACAGCCGCCGGGACGGCGGGCGCTACGACCTTTCTCCCTGGCTTTCGCTCAGAGGGGCAGGCGAAATAGTACAACGCCGAGGGTGGGTTTTGCAGGGGCAGCGGGCAGTCTGATATATGTTGGCTCGAATCAGAGCAGCCGCTCGCCACCGAAACCGTATGCTTCAACCCGCTGTGATGCCGCGGGCGAGCCCGGATATTTCTCCGCAAACATGGTCCAGGTCATCGTGTCGTAAAGAGGACCGCCGCCCGGATGAGGCCGGCGCAAGGTGGCTTCGTGGATATACCCCAGCTTGCGGGGCACGGCGGCGCTGGCCCCGTTTCCGACGACGACGTGAATTTCTACCCGCGAGACTTTGTCCACCTCGAAGGCCACACGGGTCAGAGCCGCGGAAAATTCGGTCGCTATGCCGTTCCCAATGCTATCGGCGCGCACCCAATAGCCGATTTCGCGGGCGTCGGGGCCGACACGATTGTGCAGGCCAGTGCCGCCCAGCACGCGGGTTTCTGCCAGGTCAAAGACGCCATATACGAAGTCCAGGCCCAGATCGAAGTCGCCGCGCCAGCGCCGGATGCGCTCGAGTTTGCGCTCCAGAGACTCAGGCTCGTCGGCGGCCCAGGGCAGCCAACGACGCAGATGTTCGACGCTGCTGTCAACCGCCTCTTTAAGCTTGGGCGCGTCTTGCGGCTGCCAGCAGCGGAGTACCAAGCGCGGCGTGAGCATGCGGTAGGCAGG
>DATJFA010000090.1:0-3361 GCA_035496015.1 Terriglobales bacterium
CGGATGCGGCCTTACAAAGTGCGGGCGCAATACGACCGTCTGCCTGAGCAGTGGGAGACAGGCACGCTCTGCCATGAAAACATCGCCGGAGTGCTGGCCGCCATCGAGTACCTGGCCGATCTCGGCCGGCACAGCGACCCCGCGGCCGCGAACCGCCGGGCCTCCCTGCTCGCCGCCTACCAGGCCATCCGTGATCACGAGCGCGGGCTCATGGAGCCGCTCATCTCCGGCTTGCTGGCGGTTCCGGGGTTGAAGCTTTACGGCATCACCGATTTGGCGCGATTCGGCGAGCGCACGCCCACGGTTGCCGTCCGCCTGGAAGGACACACGCCCATCCAGTTGGCGCGCCAGCTGGGGGAGCGCGGCATCTTCACCTGGGACGGCCACTACTTCGCCCTTGACCTGGCGCGGCGTCTGGATGTGGAAGCGAGCGGCGGCTGGCTGCGCATCGGCCTGGTGCACTACAACACGGCGGAAGAGGTGGAGAGGGTAGTAAGAGAACTGAAACAGATCACAGAGTAAAGCTCGGCTGGAGAAAAAACTGTGGGAAATGTCATCTTGAGCGAGGGCGCGCCGCACGGCGGCGCGTCCGAGTCGAAAGACCTTGCGTGTTCCAATAAGGCGCAAGGTACTTCGACTCGCCATTGCTGCTATCGCAGCACGGCTCGCTCAGCATGACAGCCTCGGATTAGCGAACTGCCAATTACTTTTTCAGCGTGCGGATGAACTTCACTAGCTCCTGAATCTGGTCGCCGGTCAGCTTGCCTTCATAGGCCGGCATCTTGCCCTTGCCCTTGGTGACAACGGTGGTCAGGTCGGCGTCCGACTGCTTCTGCACATCGGCGGAGCCCAGATCCTTAATGCCCAGGCGCTTGCCCATGGCGGTCTCACCCTTGCCATCCGGACCATGGCACATGGCGCACTTGGTTTTGTAAAGGTCGGCGCCGGAATCGGCGGCAAACACGGAAGTGGAGAACGTCAGGGCTAGAGCCAGGACGATGAATGAGGCAGCGATTTTCATTTCTCTTTTGTCTCCTTTGACGGTGGGCGCAACACATTCCCAATAAGGGAGAAGGCACTTGGCCTGCCAATCACCTGCAAATCTATCTATTTGGCTCAGAATAAGATAGCTTGCCCGCCCCACAAGGTGCCAGGGCCGGGGCGGGGGAAAATACACTCTACAGCGCGTTATCCCACAATTCACGCCAGCCCCGGCCTGGACCGCGAGCCGCTCCACCGGCCTAAGTGGTTGAAAAAACACCGCCGGTCCCCCACTCCTTGCGAGGCGCCCTTTGGCAGCACGAGTGCCCTGCTTCAGATGACCTTGGGGGCGTGCCTTGGAACCCAACCTGATGGTGATCGGCCTGAACCACCGCACCGCGCCGGTGGCCGTGCGCGAGCGCTTCTACATCAATGAGACGCGCCGTTGCCAGGCGCTGGTGGAACTGAGCCATGCCGAGGGCATTGATGAAGCTGTGGTCCTGGCTACCTGCAACCGCACCGAATTTATCCTGTGGTCGAACGAGCCCAGCTTGGCCGCCAATTCCATTCTTTCCTGGCTGGCCCGTGAATATGGCCTGAAGCTTTGCGAATGGCAGCATTTTTACCGCCTCCTGGACGAGGCTGCCCTGGTCCACATCTTCCGCGTAGCCTCCAGCCTGGATTCCATGATTATCGGCGAGCCCCAGATCATCAGCCAGGTCAAGGCGGCCTGGAGCCAGGCGCAGCAGGTGGGCACCACCGGTCGCTTCCTCGATGCCGTGCTGCAGAAGGCGCTCACAGTTTCCAAGCGGGTGCGCAACGAGACCACTATCGGCTCCTCCGCCGTTTCCGTGCCCTACGCTGCCGTGGAATTGGCCAAGCAGATTTTTGGCTCCCTGGAGGACCGTATTGTGCTGCTGCTGGGCGCGGGCAAAATGAGCGAGCTCTCCGCCCGCTATCTGGTCAATAACGGAGCCCGGCAGGTGCGAGTGATCAACCGCACCTTTGAACACGCCACCGAAATCGCCGAGAAACTGGGTGGCGTTCCGGTGGCCTTCGAGGACCGCTGGCCGCACCTGATCGAGGCCGATATCGTGATCAGCTCCACCGGCTGCCCGCACGTGATCCTGACCAAAGACGAAGCCGAACGCATCGTGCACGAGCGGGGCGGACGGCCGCTGTGCCTGGTGGATATCGCCGTGCCCCGCGACATTGATGCCGCGGTCAAGCATGTTTCCGGAGTGTTTCTCTACGACATTGATGATTTGGAGCAGGTGGTGAAGCACAACGCCGGCGAGCGCCTCGCCGCCGCCGAGCAGGGCCAGAAGATTGTGGCCTCCGAGGCGCGCGAGTTTCGCCGCAAGCTGCAAGCCGAGCGCGTGGTGCCCACCATCGTGGCCCTGCGCCAGCGTCTGGACGAGATTTGCCGGCAAGAACTGGACTCCTTTTGCCATGAGTTCGGGCCCTTCAGCCAGGACGAAGACAGAGACCTGCACACGGTGACGTCGCGCATTACCCAACGCATCGCCGGGTCGTTGGCCCGCGAGCTCAAGGAGCTCCCAGAGAAAATGGAACAGGAGCAAATGACGGCTGCCGTACAGCGCCTGTTCCACCTGGGTTCGCCCGAAAAGGCGCTTGCCGGCGCCACCATTGGGAAAGGAAACTGAAAATGGCCAAGGAAGCTGAATCTTCGCGCTCGCAGACACCGACCACCTGGACCGCTACCCAGGCTTATGTCCTGGCGGTCTTCTGCCTGGCCTTCGGGCTGCTGCTGGGCTATTTGTTCCGCGGCTCAGCGCCCGTAACTTCGACCGCCACTGCCGCAACCACTTCCGAGACCCCGGCGCCGGAAGGCACGCCCGGAATTCCGGCCAGCTTGAGCGCGCCCGGAGCGTCAGCGGTCACGCCGGAGCAAACGTCGGAAATGGTCCAGAAAGCGGCGCAGCCGCTGCTCAGCACGCTGAAGCAGAATCCGCGCGATTTTGACACGCTGGTAAAGCTGGGCAACCTGTACTACGACTCTAAGCTCTATCCCGACGCTATCAAGTGCTACGAGCAAGCCGTGAAGGTGCGGCCAGAGAACTCCGATGTGCGTACCGACCTCGGCACTTCCTACTGGTACACCGGCAACGCCGATAAGGCCATCGCCGAGTTCAATCGCGCCCTCAAGTACAACCCCACACATCCCGGAACCCTGTTCAACATGGGCGTAGTGAAGTGGCAAGGCAAGATGGACCCAGCCGGCGCGGTCGAGGCCTGGAACCGGCTGCTCGAAACCAATCCCAACTACTCGCAGAAGCAGCAGGTGCTCGATCTGATCGCCAAGGCGCGCCAGCACGCGAAGAGCTAGCTAGCCCGAAGGGCGAAACAGCTCTTAGCC
>DATJFA010000091.1:0-5986 GCA_035496015.1 Terriglobales bacterium
AGCAAACCTATGCCCGCCGATAAGAAGCGCACGGAGTACGACCGCTACCTGGGCATGGACCGGGTCATCACGCGGCGCGATTTCCTCAACGGCATGGCGGTGGCGATAGGAACGAGCTTTCTGCCAGGGAACGCATTCGCCAAAGGAGAGGCGCCAGAGGCGCAGGACCGGGCGGGTTACTATCCGCCCACGCTGACGGGGATGCGGGGCAGCCAGCCGGGGTCGTTTGAAATCGCGCACAGCCTGCGCGACGGCACGTTCTGGCAGCGGGCGGCGAAAGCGCAGGAAACGGGCGAATCCTACGACCTGGTGGTAGTGGGCGGAGGCATCAGCGGGCTGGCGGCAGCTCATTTTTTTCGCGAGCGCACAGGGCGAGGGGCACGCATTCTGATCCTGGAAAATCACGATGACTTCGGCGGTCACGCCCGGCGCAACGAGTTTCACATGGGCGGACGCCTGCAGCTCATGAACGGCGGGACCATGCTGATTGACAGCCCCACGCCCTATAGCCCGCAGGCCGATGGCCTGCTGAAGAAGCTAGGCATTGACCCGCCCAAGCTGGCCGCACGCTACAACGATTCCAAGCTATACGGTGCGCTGGGATTACGACCGGCGGTCTTTTTCGATAAAGAAACGTTTGGTGAGGACCGGCTGGTGGCGGGCGAACCTGGCGGCAACTGGCAGGATGGAAGCGCGGCGGGTGGGCTCACGTGGAAGGAATTCCTGGCGCGCACGCCGCTGGCGCCACAAGTCCAGCGCGACATTGAACGGATCCAGGAGGCCAAGGTTGACTACATGCCGGGTCTGACCTCGGCGCAGAAAAAAGACCGGCTTTCGCGCATGAGCTACAAAGATTTTCTGCTGAAGGTGGTGAAAGCGGATGCCGGCGTCATTCCCTTTTACCAGACGCGCACCAACGGGGAGTGGGGCGTGGGCATTGATGCGGAACCGGCGCTGGACTGCTGGGCGCTGGGTTTGCCGGGTTTCCAGGGAATGAAACTGGAGCCGGGCGCGGCGCCACGCATGAGCTACACGGCAGCGGGATACGCCAATGGCGGGTCGTACCGGTTTCATTTTCCCGACGGCAACGCGACCATTGCGCGCCTGCTGGTGCGCGATCTGATTCCGAAGGCGGTGCCCGGGAGCACGGCTGAAGATGTAGTCATGGCGAAAGTGGATTACGGCCACTTGGACCAGCCAGGCGCGCCAGTACGCCTGCGGCTGAACAGCAGCGTGGTGCGGGCGCGCAATGTCGGAGATGCCGCGAGTTCGCGCGGGGTTGAAGTCACCTACGCCAGCGGCAAGCAGGTATTTACAGTTCACGCAAATAATTGCGTGCTGGCCTGCTGGAACATGATCATTCCCTACCTGGTTTCCGAGCTGCCGGACAAACAGAAGCAGGCGCTGCACTACCTGGTGAAGGTGCCGCTGGTCTACACCAGCGTGGGCATTCGCAACTGGACGGCGTTCCACAAGCTGGGGATTCACAACGTGCGCGCGCCCGGAGCATATTGGATGGACGTCACCCTGAACTGGCCGGTAAACATTGGCGACTACCAGAGTCCCAAGAATCCGGAAGAACCCATGGTGCTGTTCTTGAGCCGCACACCGTGCAAGCCGGGCCTGCCGGCGCGGCAGCAGCAGATTGCCGGGCGCTATGAACTGCTGAGCACGAGCTTCGAACAATTTGAGCGCGCCATTCGGGACCAACTGGCGCGCATGCTGCGCGAGGGGGGCTTCGATCCCGCGCGGGACATCGAGGCGATCACGGTGAACCGGTGGCCGCATGGTTATGGCTACGAGTACAACCCGCTGTTCGATCCCGAGTGGCCCGAGACGGACAAGCCGAACGTGATCGGGCGGCAGAGGTTTGGGCGGATTGCCATCGCCAATACCGATTCGGCGGCAACGGCGTACACCGACCAGGCGATTGATCAGGCGTGGAGGGCGGTAGGGGAGCTGCTGGGTTAGCCATGGAGGCACGGAGATACAGAGGGTTCGTGTTGAGGCGAGCTGCGCTCGCCCGCACACGAGGGCGCCTGTGCCCACACAAATTGTAGTGGCGCACGCGAGATCCCCTTCGGCAGGCTTAGGGCAGGCTTTCGGGCCTGAAGGCCCCCAGGGTGGCGCCTTCCTGCGGAAGGCTTACTGGCGGCGGGGACGCCGCCAGGACAGCCGGCGAGACGCCGGCGCTACTCCGAGACGCCGGCGCTATACGCCGCGGGCGAGGGCGCCAGCGCCACAAAGGATGAGGGCAATCATATGGGACAAGATCACGACGAGCTTGGGCGGGACCGGGAACTGGGGATGGGGCGGCGGATCACGCGCCGTGATTTCCTAAACGGGGTGGCGGTTACGATCGGCGCCACCCTGCTGCCCGCGGGAATGCTGGCGCAGGAACAGGGAGCCGATGACTCGGCTCAGGATCCGCTGCTGGCGGCAGGCATCACGCCAAGCGATCCGCGCTACTACCCGCCCGCGCTCACCGGCATGCGGGGCAGCCATCCGGGGTCGTTTGAGGCAGCGCACCTGACGCGCGACGGCAACTGGAAGGCCAGCGCGGCCAGCACGAGCGAGAACTACGACCTGATCGTAGTGGGTGGCGGCATCAGCGGATTGGCGGCGGCATATTTCTATCGCCAGGCGGCAGGCAAGCAGGCGGCAGGCAAGCAGGCGCGCATCCTGATCCTTGATAACCATGATGACTTCGGCGGGCATGCCAAGCGCAACGAGTTTCGTCCCGGCGGGCGCCTGCTGCTGGGCAACGGGGGGACGTTTGCCATCGAGTCGCCGTTTCCCTACAGCCCGGTGGCCCGTGGGCTGATGGATGAACTGGGCATCAACCCTCCGGCGCTGGAAGCGAAGCACGCTCTGCACCACGTCTATGGCGGGTTGCAGGCGGGAGTTTTCTTCGACAAGGAAACCTTCGGGAGCGACCGGCTGGTGGTGGGAGAACCCACGCGCGCCTGGATGGAGCCAACGCCGAAATCTCTGCCCTGGAAGGAATTTCTGCCCAAGTGCCCGCTCACGCCCGAAGTTCAGCGCGACATCCTGCGCATTGAGACAGAGAACGTGGACTACATGCCGGGCGTTGCGGAAGCGGAAAAGCGGGACCGGCTCTCGCGCATGAGCTACAAGGATTTTCTGGTCAAGGTGGTGAAGGCAGACCCGGCCGTTACTCCGTTTTATCAGAAGCGCACGCACGATCTGTATGGCGTGGGCATTGACGCCGTGCCGGCGCTGGACTGCTGGGCGATTTATTTTCCTGGCTTCCAGGGCATGAAGCTGCGGCGGGTGCCCGAGGGCCGGCTGAGCTTCACGGCGCGCGGAGCGGCCACTCCGGACCAGAAGCCGTACCACTTTCATTATCCCGATGGCAACGCTTCGATTGCGCGCCTGCTGGTGCGCTCGCTAGTGCCGGGCTCGGTGCCGGGAAGCAATGCGGAAGATGTGGTGACGGCCAAGGTGGACTACAGCCGGCTGGACCAGGCGAACTCGCCGGTCCGCATCCGTCTGAACAGCACGGCGGTGCAGGTGCGGCACGTGGGCGAACCCGCTTCCGCAAAAGAGGTGGAGGTCACCTATGCCCTGCAGGGCAAGGCCTACACCGTACGCGCCGGCGGCGTGGTGCTGGCCTGCTGGAACATGATGATTCCCTACTTGTGCGAGGAAATGCCGGAGCCGCAGAAGAAGGCGCTGCATTACGGCAACAAAGTGCCGCTGGTATACACCACCGTCGCAATCAGGAACTGGACCGCATTTGAGAAGCTGGGCATGCAGCGGGCGTTCTGTCCGGGGATGTACCACCCTTCTCTGAGCCTGGATTACCCCACCAGCATCGGAGGCTACAAGTTTCCCACTACGCCGCAGGAGCCGATGCTGGTGCGCATGACGCGGACACCGTGCTCGCCGGGGATGTCGGCGCGGGCACAGCAGACGGCCGGACGCTATGACCTGCTCTCAACTCCGTACTCCACCTTCGAGCGCAACATCCGCGAGCAGTTGGGACGAGTGCTGGGCGGCGGGGGATTTGATCCGGCCCGCGATATTGCGGCGATTACCGTGAATCGCTGGCCGCACGGTTACGCCTACGAATACAACCCGCTATGGGATCCGGACTGGGCGCCGGGACGGTCGCCGTGCGAGATTGGGAGGCAGCGGTTTGGACGGATAACAATTGCCAATTCCGATGCCGCCGCAGCCGCTTATACGGACACGGCGATGGATGAGGCGCACCGGGCGGTGGCGGAGTTGCTGGGGCTTTGATCGGTTTTAACCACAGAGGACACAGAGTTATTCAAGATTGATGATTGACGAATGCTTCCTACCTGGAGTGAACAGTTCGTATTCATAACTTAATTTCTCTGTGTGCTCGGTGTGCCCTGTGGTTAAGTGAGAGTTTATGGAAAATGACGCAGCCCGCGACCGCGAACTGGGCATGCAGCGCAGGATCACGCGGCGCGACTTCCTGGACGGGGTGGCGCTGGCCGTCGGCGGAGCCATTCTTTCGGCTGGAGCGCCCTGGCTTAGTGCGACCCAGGCGGGGCATGAAGTTTCTGCTCCCGAAAAAAGCTCCAACTACTATCCGCCGGCTTTGCTGGGCATGCGCGGCAATCATCCCGGAAGTTTTGAGGTGGCACACCGGCTGCGCGACGGCACTTTCTGGGAAACCGCGGGCAAGCCCGAAGACACGGGCGAGAAATACGATTTGGTGGTTGTGGGCGGAGGCATCAGCGGGCTGGCGGCGGCGTACTTCTATCGCCAGGCCGCGGGCAGCAAGGCTCGCATCCTCATTCTGGAGAACCACGACGATTTTGGCGGCCACGCCAAGCGCAACGAGTTCCGCGTGGGCAAGCGCCTGCTGCTGAGCAATGGCGGCACGCAGTCCATTGACAACCCTTCGGAATACAGCAAGGTGGCCAAAGGACTGCTCACTGAGTTGGGTATCCAGCTGCACGAGTTCTACCGCGACTACGACAGCAAGCTTTATGACCATCTGCAGACCGCCTGCTTCTTTGACCGGGAGACGTTTGGCACAGATCGGCTGGTAGTGGGCATGAACGCGCTGCCGTGGAAGGAATTTCTGGCGCAGGCGCCGCTTCCTGAAATGGCCAAGCGCGACATTGAGCGCGTGTACACAGAGAAGGCTGACTACCTGGCGGGGATGTCCCCTGCTCAAAAGCGGACAGAGCTGGCAAAAATCAGTTACGCTGAGTTCCTGAGCAAGTACTGCAAGGTGAGCGCGCAGGCGCTTCCCTTTTTTCAGAAATTTCCTCACGATTTGTTCGCGGTGGGCATTGAGGCGGTATCGGCGCTCTCCTGCTTTGAAAATCCCGATGATTACGAATCCTTCAAGTATGCCGGTTTTGACGGCCTCGGCCTGGGCGAGCCGCATGACCAGGATCCGTACATCTTTCATTTCCCGGATGGCAACGCCTCCATCGCGCGCTTGCTGGTGCGGGCGCTGATTCCGGGCAGCATTCCCGGACACACGATGGACGATATCGTGACCGCGCGGGCCGACTACAGCCGCCTGGACCAGGCGGGAGCGCCGGTGCGGCTGCGCTTGAACAGCACGGTGGTGCGGGCCCGCCACAAGGGGACGCCAGATCAGGCGCAGGAGGTGGAAGTTGATTATGTGCGCGGAGGCAAGCTGCTGACCGTGCGCGCCGGCAGGTGCATTCTGGCCTGCTACAACATGATGATTCCTTACCTCTGCCCGGAGCTTCCGGAGAAGCAGAAGGCGGCGCTGCACTACGATGTGAAGGAGCCGTTCATCTACACCCACGTGGCGCTGCGCAACTGGAAGCCATTCGCCAAGCTGGGCACGCAGCAGATCGTAGCGCCCGGCGGCTATCACTCACTGAGCAAGCTGGATTTTCCGGTCAGCATGGGCAAGTACGAATTTCCGCATCAGCCCGAAGAGCCGATGGTGCTGTTCATGCTCCGTTGCCCGTGCAAGCCGGGACTGCCGCGAAAGGCGCAG
>DATJFA010000092.1:0-2346 GCA_035496015.1 Terriglobales bacterium
CGCGGAAACCGCGCTGCGGGGATTGAACGACGGCAGCGTGCAGCGAATTGCCGAACTGCGCGACCGCCTCCAGGCAGGCGTGCTGGCGGCCATCAACTCCGCCGACGTGAACGGCAGGGAAGCATCCCGCGTGCCCAACACGGCGAACATTTATTTTGACTATATTGAAGGTGAGGCGCTGGTGATTGCGCTCGACCTGAAGGGACTGGCGGTTTCCACCGGAGCAGCTTGTTCTTCCGGTGCGATTGAGCCTTCGCACGTGCTCACCGCCATGGGCTTGCCCCCGGAACGCGCCCGGGCCAGCATCCGCTTCAGCCTGGGCAAGCAGAACACGGCGGAGGAAGTGGATTTTGCGCTGGCGCTCGTGCCGCAGGCCGTGTCCAGATTGCGGGAGCTGTCGCCGGCGACGCCAGCAGTTAGCAGTTAGCAATTAGCACTTAGCGTTAACGTATTGCATTTGCCGAATAATGAAACCGAGACTATCAAAAGACATCCCTCTATCAGCCCGAAAGCGGCTCGCCTCGATTCAGCGCCGAGCTTCGAACAGAGGGCCAGTGTCATTGCGCTGCCCTCATTGTTTTCACTTTCTGACGGGGATTATTTCCGAGTCGGGCGATTCCATCTCGCAAATCGGCGAACGGTCGAACTTGTACTGCACATGGCCGGAATGCCAACGCTACGGCGCTCGAGTGAGGGTGACCAGGGCGGTCACAACGGGCACCCCGCATGATGGTACAACCTGCTGCGCGTCCTCGCCCGGTTCTCGAAAGCGGGCTGTGATTCGTAGAAAGCAAAAATCTGGAAGAACATCTACTGGCTAAATGCCAAGTGCTAATTGCTAATGGCTGCTTCTCCAACCATCGCCGTCGCCATGTCGGGCGGAGTGGACTCGTCCACCGTCGCAGCCATGCTGCGCGCTGACGGCTACAACCTGGTCGGCCTCACCATGCAACTCTGGAACCAGCGCCGCCTGGCCGGGCGCGAGGGCATGCCTGAGGCAGTGCAGGGCCGCTGCTGCTCGCTGGACGACGTTTATGATGCGCGTCGCGTGGCTGAGGCCATCGGCATCCCTTATTACGTCGTAAACCACGAGCAACGCTTTGAGCAGGAAGTGGTGCGACCCTTCGTCGCCGAGTACCTGAGCGGACGCACACCCATCCCCTGCAGCCTTTGCAACAATCACTTGAAGTTTGATCAGCTGTTGATTACGGCGCGGCAAATTGGCGCTGAGCGCCTGGCTACGGGCCACTACGCGCGAATTGAGTTTGATAGCGCGGGAGGCCGGTGGCTGCTGAAGCGCGCCCTGGACTCCTCGCGCGACCAAACCTACTTCTTGTTTGGCCTCAGCCAGGAGCAGCTCAGCCGCACCCTGTTTCCCCTGGGCGGGCTGCTGAAGTCCGATGTGCGCCAGATTGCGCGCCGCCACGGCCTGGCGCTGGCCGACAAGCCGGACTCCCAGGAGATCTGCTTCGTTCCCGGCGGCGATTACAAGAAGTTTCTCGACGCCTATCTTGCCGAACAAGGGGAATCGCTTCCTGACACTGCGGGCGAATTGGTCAGCAGCAGCGGGGAAGTGTTAGGCACGCACTCCGGCATCCATAACTTTACGGTCGGGCAGCGCAAGGGCTTGGGCGTGGCCACCGGCTCGCCGCTCTACGTGCTCGAGATTAATGGCGAGCGCCGCCAGGTGGTAGTAGGCGGCGATGAAAAGCTCTACTCGCGCAGTCTGCACGCCAAGCGCGTGAACTGGATTGCGATGGAGCACCCAGAGGCCGCGCTTCGCCTGGGGGTGAAGATCCGTCACCGCCACGAACCCGCAACTGCCATGGTGGAAGCGACCGGGCCCGATGAGGCGGTGGTCAGCTTCGATCAGCCGCAGCGCGCCATTACTCCCGGGCAGGCGGCCGTCTTCTACGATGGCGACGTGGTGGTGGGCGGTGGCTGGATTGCCTAAAAAGATCAACGCAGAGATCGCAAAGAGCTGGCTAGCTGACTGGCTTCCTGGCTGCCTAGCCTCGTGCTACTCGCCAGCCTCATTTTTGATCATGTCATCCCGACCGAGCGCGACCGAGTCTTGCGAGGGAACGCGAGTGGAGGGACCTTGTGTTACACAGCCCGTGACAGGACAAGATCACCAAACGGCGGAACGCTGGGACTTTGCCCCGGATCCACTAGCACCGTGGAAGCCCACGGCTTCAGCCGTGGGAAATAAGGCTAACAATTAACTCTGGGCTTCAGCCCCCGCGGTCTCCACTCAGCGGCGGGCGAGACGCCGGCCGGACAGCCGGCGGGACGCCAGCCGGACAGCCGGCGGGACGCCAGCGCTACAAAGTTAGTCAGCAATTC
>DATJFA010000093.1:0-6689 GCA_035496015.1 Terriglobales bacterium
TGCACGGCGCTCGTGTTGACCTTCGTGTCGCTGGGCCAGGCGCAGACTGCGGCGGCTACTCCGCCCATGGGCTGGAACAGCTGGAATCATTTTGCCTGCAAGGTTACTGCGGCCGATATCCGCGCCACCGCCGACGCCATCACCAGCAATGGCATGAAGCAGGCCGGTTACACCTACGTCAACATTGATGACTGCTGGCAGGGCAAGCGCGACGCCCAGGGCAACATCCATGCCAACCAGCGCTTCGGCGACATGAAGGCGGTGGCCGACTACGTACACAGCAAGGGCCTTAAGATCGGCATTTACTCTTCGCCCGGCCCCAAAACCTGCGCCGGCTACGAAGGCAGCTATCGTCACGAAGAGCAGGACGCGAAGCAGTACGCCGCCTGGGGCTTCGATTACCTCAAGTACGACTGGTGCAGCGCCGAAAAGGTTTACCAGCCCAACCAAATGCCCGAAGTCTATAAGAAGATGCACGACGCGCTGGCCGCAACCGGCCGGCCGATCGTATTCAGCCTGTGCCAGTACGGGCTGGACCGCGTATGGCGCTGGGGCGCCTCAGTCGGGGGCAACCTGTGGCGCACCACCGACGACATCAGCGATCATTACGACCGCATGGCGCTGATCGGCTTCGGGCAGAACGGACTCGAGCGCTTCGCCGGACCCGGTCACTGGAACGATCCCGACATGCTGGAGATCGGCAACGGCGGCATGAAGCACGACGAGTACATCACTCACATGTCGCTGTGGTCCATTCTGGCGGCGCCGCTGCTGGCGGGAAACGATCTCTCCAAAATGAGCGCGGCGGACCTGGCCATCCTAACCAATAAAGAGGTAATCGCAGTTGACCAGGACGCAAAGGGCGTGCAGGGGCGCCGCGTGGCGCAGGAAGGGCCCCTGGAAGTGTGGGCCAAGCCGCTGGCTGACGGCAGCTATGCCGTAGGCCTGTTCAATCGCGGCGAGTCGGCGAATCCGGTGACGCTGCAGTTGAAAGGCATTGGCATCAGCGGCAGCGCTCACGTTCGCGATTTATGGGCGCATCGCGATTTGGGTTCGTTCAGCGGCAGCTACACGGCGACCGTGCCCAAGCATGGAGCGGTGATGCTCAAGGTGAGATGAGGGTGGTGGGCTTGCTTCAATCCCGTGCTGACAGATTCCCACATTTGACCGCCGAGGCTTCGTCATGATGCTGGCAGAGATGAATGCGGCCAAATGTGGGGCACCCGCCCTGCTCACCCTTTTGCTTCCTCTGCTAATCTGAGAGCGTGGAGATTGCCTGCGCCGCGATTCTGTTCGACATGGATGGAGTGCTCATTGACTCCACGCCGGCAGTGGCACGGGTTTGGAGCCGGTGGGCGCGGGAGCGCGGCTTCGATCCGGAGAAAGTAGTACACATAGCTCACGGCCGCCCCAGCATTTCCACCATTCGCGACCTGCTGCCCAATGCCGACCACGAAGCGGAAAACCGTGAGGTGGAACGGCGGGAGATTGCCGACCTGGAGGGCGTGATTCCCTTGCCCGGCGCCCGGCACTTGCTGGCAACCCTGCCCCCGGAGCGCTACGCCATTGTGACTTCATCCACACGCAAGCTGGCGGAGGCGCGGCTGCGCGCCGCCGAGCTGCCGCTGCCGAAATTCTTCGTGACCTCCACCGATATCGTTAACGGCAAGCCCCACCCGGAGCCTTATCTGAAAGCCGCCGGGAAGCTGGGCGCGGAGCCACGGGAATGCATCGTGGTGGAAGATGTGCCTTCCGGCATTCGCTCCGGCAAAGCTGCGGGGGCGCGGGTAATTGCGTTTCCTACTACAGTCAAAGCAGAGGAACTACGCGCCGCCGGAGCGGACTGGATCCTGGGGAACTGTGGGGACGTAAGCCTGACGACACGCCTCGGGTCAGATCTCTGCCTACAATTAAGAGAGCAATCCCTTCCGTAGCGCCGCCGTCTCGGCGGCTGTCCGTGCGAGCGTCTCGCTCGCACGCGGCGGAGGCGGGACGCCCCCGCGACAGCCGGCAAGATGCCGGCGCTACAAGGCCGCGCAAGATTTGATATAGTCTGCCCCCGAGGTGCCCTATGGCGCGAATGGTCCGCTGCGGCCTGATCCAGGCTCATAACGTGCTCGATGCCAGCCACACGCTGGCGCAAATCAAGAAGGCGATGATTGAGAAGCACGTCAAGTTCATCGAAAAGGCGGCGCAGAAGAAGGTGCAGATCCTGTGCCTGCAGGAGCTGTTCTATGGACCTTACTTTTGCGCCGAGCAGAACGCCCGCTGGTATGAACTGGCCGAGCCGGTGCCGGAAGGCCCCACCACCAAGCTCATGCGTAAGCTGGCCGCCCGCCATCACATGGTTCTGGTTGTCCCGGTTTATGAACAGCCGATGCCGGGATTGTACTTCAACACCGCCGCGGTGATTGACGCCGACGGCAGCTACCTGGGCAAGTACCGCAAGCACCACATCCCGCACTGCCATCCCGGATTCTGGGAAAAGTTCTACTTCACGCCCGGTGATTTGGGATACCCAACATTTCAGACCAAACACGCGCGCGTGGGAGTCTACATCTGCTACGACCGGCACTTCCCCGAGGGCGCGCGCATCCTGGGCCTGAATGGAGCGGAAATTGTGTTCAATCCCTCAGCCACCGTGGCCGGGCTCTCCGAATATCTGTGGGAACTGGAGCAGCCGGCGCACGCGGTGGCCAACGGCTACTTTGTGGGCGCCATCAACCGGGTAGGCGAAGAGAAGCCGTGGAGCATCGGCGAGTTTTACGGGAAGAGTTACTTCTGCGATCCGCGGGGAAAAATTGTGGCGCAGGCCAGCCGCAACAAGGACGAACTGGTGACGGCGGACCTGGACCTGGACATGATCACCAAAGTGCGACAGACCTGGCAGTTCTACCGCGACCGCCGGCCGGAGACCTACACGCAGCTCACCTCGCAATCGGCATTCAGCGCGGCCGCGGACTGAGACATCGCCATGGCTGCCACTCCGTCTTCTACGGCACAATCGCGCCTCGCCGGCAGTTCCCTCTACAACTCCGACCTGGCACCGGTTCCGGCCGAGCGCCGCACCTGGAGCACCTACAACTACTCGGCGCTCTGGATTTCCATGTCGGTGAACATTCTCACTTACATGCTGGCCGCCAGCCTCATCCAGGGCGGCATGGACTGGAAGCAGGCGCTGGCCACGGTGTTCGTAGGCAACTGCATTGTGCTGGCACCCATGCTGCTCAACTCGCACCCGGGCGCGCGCTACGGCATTCCATTTCCCATACTGGCGCGGGCATCGTTCGGCGTGCTGGGGGCGAACGTGGCGGCGTTGCTGCGCGCCATCGTGGCCTGCGGCTGGTTCGGCATTCAGACCTGGATTGGCGGCGAGGCCATCAACACGCTGCTGGCCACGCTCTGGCCACAATGGAAGCAGGTGCCGCTGGCGCCATGGCTGTGCTTTTTTCTGTTCTGGCTGATCAATCTGGTGGTGATCATCAAAGGCGTAGAGTGGATTCGCGTTCTGCAGGGGCTCAGTGCGCCGGTGCTGATCGGGGTTGGGCTTCTGCTTCTGGTGTGGGCTTATCGCGCCGCGCACGGCTTTGGGCCCATGCTGTCGGCGCCGTCGAAATTCGCCAACTCTGCCGATTTTCTGAAGTTCTTCGTACCCGCGCTGAACGGGACGGTGGGCTTCTGGGCCACACTTTCGCTGAACATTCCCGACTTCACCCGCTTTGCCCGGGGGGTGCGGCAGCAGGCGGTGGGCCAGGCGGTGGCGCTGCCCACCACCATGGCGCTTTATTCCTTCATCGGGATCGCGGTGACCTCGGCGACGGTCGTCATCTATGGCAGCGCCATCTGGGACCCGGTGCAACTGCTCAGCCGCTTTCATTCGCCGCTGGCGGTGGTGCTCGCGCTGCTGGCCATTCTGCTGGCCACCTTGAATGTGAATATCGGGGCCAACGTGGTCTCGCCGGCCAACGATTTTTCCAACCTGCGGCCGCGGCTCATCAGCTTCCGCACCGGCGGCATCATTACCTGCTTCGCGGGCGTGGCCATGATGCCGTGGAAGCTGCTGGCCAACTACCGAACCTTTATTCTGGGCTGGCTGAGCGGCTATGCGGCGGTCCTGGGGCCGCTGGCGGGCATTTTGATCTGTGATTACTACCTGGTGCGGCGGCGCGTTCTGGCCGTAGACGACCTCTACCTGCGCGGCGGCGCGTACGAATATTCCGCCGGCGTGAACTGGCGGGCCGTGGCTGCGCTGGCGGCTGGCTCCGGGGTCGCGCTATCGGGATTGGTGATCCCGAGCTTCCACTTTTTGTACGACTATTCCTGGTTTGTCGGTTTCGCCGTGGCCTTTGTCGCATACTATGCCTTCATGTACTCAACCCCCGCCGCTCAGCCTTTGCCGGAGTCCTGAGCAACCCTGACGTCAGTCCGCAGGTCCGGTGTGAGCCTGGCGGAGAACCTGTTCACCCCAGCTATGCAATTGTTTGGCATAATGCGAGGCACACGATCGAAGGAGGGAGTGCTTCCATGCCCAAGATCAAAGTTCACAATCTCACCCTGAATTACGAGCAACAAGGATCGGGAGAACCCCTCATCCTGATTCCTTACCTCACGGCTGATCACGCCTGTTACGCCTTCCAGGTGCCGGAATACGCGAAACACTTCACCTGCATCTCTGTTGATCTGCGGGGAACAGGAGAATCTGACAACTCCCCCACTGCTTATTCCACAGAGCTTCTGGCCGACGACATTGCAGGTTTCATGCAAGCGCTGAGATTGCCGGCGGCTCACGTTTCAGGTGTATCTCTCGGCTCGGCGGTGGGAACGTGGCTGGCGGCAAAGTATCCCGCGAAAGTGAAGTCGCTTTCCCTGCACAGCAGTTGGCCAAAGACCGACCTCTTCGTGAAAACCGTAGTCGAAGGCTGGCAGACGATGGCCAAAGGTTTGCCCAGCGTCGCTGAAATGACCATTCGCGGCATCTTTCCCTGGTGCTTTACCCCCGAACTGTATGCCGCCAAGCCTGAGTACATCCAATCGCTCGCCGACTTCGTGCGCGGGAGGCCGGCGCAGTCACTGGCTTCATTTATCCAACAGTCAGACGCCGTAATCAATCATGATGCCGACGGACAACTCCGCAAAATTACGGCGCCGACACAGATTACGTTCGGCCGTTTTGACCAGGTGACCTCGACTCGATTCGCCGATCGCCTGAAGCAGAACATCCCACATTCCGAACTCGTGGTGTTTGAAGGCTGTTCCCACGCACCCCTGTACGAGAAGGTGGAGGAGTTCAACGGCACGACCTTGCAATTCCTGCAACGGCAGGCCGGGGCCGCGCCGCGCGCAGTCGCGGTGTGATGGTGGAGAACCGCCGCGCGGCAACACCACCGGTCAACGACACCCGGCTGCATGGTCAGACATTCACGCCGGCAGCAGGTTGCGCTGTGGTTCGTCTGACCTTACGTACAGACGCAGCAGCCCAGCTCTGAATGTCCCATATCAAAGCTGCTGCCTAGCCAGGCAGCTCACCCGGCGCGATTCCGGTTATCTGGCCGGCACGGGCCGAGAACACGGGTTTCAGAGAAAGGTTGAGATACTCTCGATTTCGAGGCCACCCCGGCGAGGTCGCAGCATCAATTCCTTCCAACATCAACTCAATTCCACGGAGTATCTCAACTATGAAAACACGATTCGCCTTACTGGCCGCGCTGCTGGCCGTAACAGCTCTGGCCCTGGTTCCTGCCGCTTCCGCACAGATTCACAGCGGCGGGTTCATTCCTGTCGCGTCGCAATCACTCACAGTTCCCGTCGCGGGTGGAGGCTCGACTACCGGCACGCTGACGGGAATTAAAGTAACGAACATCACCTCCACCGGCAGTGGACTCGTGGCGAGTGGCCTGGCTACCGTTGTTACCAGCACGGGAACGTTGATCGGCTCGTTCACTAACGCTCCCCTGGATCCCTCCGGCAGTTGCCCAATTCTTCACCTCACCATCGGCCCCATTAATCTGAACCTGTTGGGACTGGTTGTTTCAGTACCCAATCCGATCGTGGTTGACATTACGGCCCAGTCGGGGCCTGGCAACTTGCTGGGTAATCTGCTCTGCGACGTAGCTAACCTCCTGAATCAGTCGCCAGCGCCGCTGACCCAGATAGCAGGGCTCCTGCAACAGATCCTGTCTCTGCTGTGATACGACCCTGATGTACGTCAATCTAGCGGGAAGAGGCTCGACACCTCTTCCCGCAGCATATTGGGTTTCATCCCGCGACAACTTCCCTCAGGAATGGCAGGCTGTCTTAGCCGCACTTCCAAGCACCTCAAGCAGTGTTGGCTATCGCTGCGGCAGAGCGGTATGCCGTTCTACTTTGGGCAGGACCTCGCGGGCGAAGGCTTCCAATTGCGTTTCCTCGTCGCCGGACATTAAATAAAGGTTGAATTGTGTGACCCCGGCGGCGGCGAGAGCGTGCAGCTTTTCGATTTGCCGGCTGGCCGGGCCCACCAGGCAGAAGCGGTCCACCACTTCGTCGGAAACAAACTGCTTGTTATCGCTCTCCACCTCGCAATGGTGGCGGTAATCGTAGCCGGAGCGGTTGCGCACATAAGAAACCAGGCTGGGCGGCAACTCTTCCGGCTTGTAGCGGTTGATCAGGTCCACCACGTGGTTGGAGACCAGCGCGGGAAACCAGCGCAC
>DATJFA010000094.1:0-10025 GCA_035496015.1 Terriglobales bacterium
AGCGCCTTCTCAAACGCCCGACCGAAGAGCATGGCTGCCCGGGAGTCCTTCTCCTGCCAGCCATCCAGATAGCGGTGGCGGTACCGTCGAGGACAGGCCAGAAACTGGCTGATTTGGGTGAAGCTGTAGACCATAGCTAGGCCACCTCCGAACCTGCCGCGGCTCCGGACCCTGCGAGCTCCTCCCACCTAGCCGCCGGGGCAAATCCAACAAAATTCAGCAGGGAAGTGCCGTTCACGGTGGTGTGCGTGATCTTGACCACGCCGTGAAGCTTCACGAGGGCACGTGTGTCGACCTCATCCCGGCCCAAGAGCTCGGCGTCATAGCCGAAGTCCCTCAAGAACCAGCTCAATTTCCACAGTGCCTTCTCCGTGCAGTAGATTCGTCCGGAAATCAGGCTGCCGGCGAACGGCTGGGGCTCGATGACAGCGAACTGGACGGCATAGAAGGGCCTCTGCTGATGCCAGCGGTACTGGGCCCGCTGAACGCGGACCAGGTAGACGCCGTCCGGGGTTTCGGCGGGCTGGGCGGCCTGGTGCAGGCCAGGGAAGCGGCGCTTCATGCGGCACCTGCATTCTGCTCCAGATAGCTGTTGAGCTGGCAAACCAGCGCATTTTTGTCCTCGGCGGCCCAGTCGGCGATATGGTCGATAAATCCTTCTACCTGCTCCCGAGTAGCCTCTCTGAGTGTCTGCACGCCGCAATATTCGACGGCGTAGGACTTGACCAGGACCGGGTCGAGCTGATGCTGGCGGATAAGCTGGCACAGGCGATCGCGTAGGAGGTGCTGGCCGTTGGCGCCGTTTCCATTTGCCGGCTGAGGGGGGCGCTTGCGGTGGTTTGGATCCGCGTCACGGGGGAGGGATAAGGATCCGACCTCCTCCACCGAGCAGATGCCGATGCCGTAAGCCTTGCGCAGGGCGCGGTTGACCGCCCGGGTCTCGGCGACGCGCATTTCCGCCCCGCGAACCAAGTCGGAGGTATTCGAGGGGTCGGCATCGCCGTACCCAACGAATCCTTTGCAGGTCCGGGACTTGAAAACCACTGCCCGGAACACCCAGCGTGAGTTGGCCGGATCGGAGGACTTCAGGGCCGGCCGGACGTGCATGCCGGCACAGCGACGCCGTTCGGCAAGCCTCAGCAAGCCGGCGTGGGTGACGTACCACCCGCTATTCAGGAACTTGAGATCGCCATCAGCAAGGGAGAGCTTGTGCCGTTGGACTAGCCCTTCCAAGCTCTTCAATGCGGCCTTTGACAAGTCTCCGCAAAGGGACTTTGCGAGTCTCGCCTCGCGTGCGAAATTGGCGTGTGCGGCCTTCATAGGAACCTCGCAACGGTTGTCTGGCGCACAGCTATAGGCTTATGTATATGCGCATATACATTTTATATGCATATACGCAAGCCGGTCAATGAGAATTTCACATGGTTGCAAGGAAGACGCAAATTGACTGGAAAGCTGTAGGCCGACGCATACGTGAGCTCCGCGGGTACGAGACCAACCAGGCACAATTCGCAACAGAGTTGGACATCAGCCAGGGGCAGTTGTCGAGATACGAGCAGGGGAATAGCGAAGTCAGCGCAGAGGTTCTTCTCAGGCTCTCGCGTAAATCGGGAAAGACAATTGAGTGGTTATTAACTGGACAGGATTAACTAACGCGCAAATCGGTTGGCTGGCCACTGACAGGAGGCATACCTATGGCAAATCCTTACCCTGCCTTAGCAGTGGGACCCGCCTATTCTGACTTCCGGCCGCCGATATTACGGTTAGCACCACCGCCGAAGCGGCTGGCAGCTCAAGCCGGTATTCGCTCCGGCTGTCAGCTTGGCTGCCGCTGGCGGGCCATCTGGGTCGGCTACTTTCCTCAGCGGGGTCCCAATTGTGTTGAGCCCGTCCGAATGTGAGGGTCTCCACTTGACGGCTGAAGTAACGCTTGCGCCCGTTCTCCCCCTCCTCAAAGCTAATCCTCACGCGGCCCGCAGTTTCGTGAACTTTAATGACGAGCAAGCCAGTCTCCATCGGGTTGCTCGGCCGCATGTGCGGTCACCAGCATACGTCCGGCGCTTTCCGAATATTGCCGTGGATAGGCAAAGACCCGGATGTTGTCGAAGTTGATGCCTCCCGCCGCACTGGTTTCCAAGGTAATCTGTTCCGCCCTGGGCAGCGTCTTTAATATTCACTTCCGAGCCACTATGCAGCTAATGCGGTCTGCCTGCGAAGCCCGTCCTGCATCGACACCGATGTGAGGCCGGATCCAGAGCTGAAGGTGAAAAGCAGATGAGCGAAGCCGAGAATCGGAATTTACAGAAACTCTCGAGACTGGAAACGAATCAAATTAACGCCCTCAAGTCCACCGGGCCGAGGACGGCGCAAGGCAAGCGCAACACCCGCTTCAACGCCGTGAAACACGGATTCTTCAGTCGGCAAGTTGTGCTCTCGAGCAAAAAAATCGGTGAGGACCCCGCAGAGTTCGAAGCGCTTCTTCGCAAACTGCGCCACCACTATCATCCTGCCGACATTAGCGAAGAAATTCAGGTGGAAATCATAGCTGTCTGCTTGTGGCGCGAACGACGGGCCTTGCGTTGCGAGTTGGGCGAGGTGGGTCATGCTCGCGATATGAACCGGCGGCACAATCTTTTCACTGCCGTTACGACCTCAGATTCACCTGCCAAACGCATTCTTCAGGTTTTAAGGAAGGGTGACTTGGAAATGGATAGGGACGGTGAACTCTCATCGGCTACGAAAGCGACATTGTCGGCGCTATTCCATTGGGATGAGCTGGATGACGCGGTTCTCGAAAAGTCTGGTGCCCGGCCGGACGGCGCCCGACAAATTGCCCTCCTGCAGGACCTCCTTCACCAAAACATTCAGGAAGCAATCCAGCACTTCGGGGCATTTCAGGAGGAGAGTGAGAAAAACCAGGAGCGGCAAGTGATTGAGCGCTACTCAATCCCGGACGACGAAGCCCTTAACCGCATCCTCAAGTATCAAGCCCTGAACGATCGTCGGCTGCAGCGCGCCCTCATCCAGCTCGAGCGCCTGCAGCGGCAGCGCAAGGGTGACTATGTGCCCCCGCCAGTGAAAGTCTCGGTCGACGGACCGCTCGGCGCGCAATAAAATGATGATCATTTCTCATGAGGGGTCGGTCATCAGAAGTTATTCCGATAACCTATAATTGCTTACAACGTGGAGCCGGACAAAGGGTCTCCAGATACCGGGCGGCACACCGCCTGAGCGGAGCGCAACCTTTCTGGATTGTAAAAAGTGACGAAACAAAGCCAAGAAGCCCTTTGTTTTCACTATCACGGGCGAGAGTTTGAATGCGGCGTAGCTTACGTTCGTGTGCCACCGCTCAATCGACCGCATGGCCGCATTCGCCTCTGTCGTGGAATGGATCGCGATCCGCTTGCCCTTCAACAGCCCGCGATCCGCTAGCGCCCACGCGAACACTTCGCAATGCGTCAATGACGTAGGCAGTTTAGGAAGGCATTCTACGCCTTCAAAAGTGGACAGGGGCGCCGCCCTCGATCAGACATTGATCGCGATCGTGTCATGCCGTTTAACGCCTAGCAGCGCGGGACACGGAGTACCTAGTCTGGAATGCGGAATGACGATGGTCACGTAGGTAGGAGTTAAAAGAAGTGGCTCAGCGCAGGCACGTGCCTGCGCGAGCTTTGGCAAAAATTCGGTGGGAAGAGCCGCTTGGTGTTGGAGCAGCCAGGTTGGACAGAAGGATAAGTGCCTGCCTTGCACTGGGTCATACTTAATATACTGTCACCGATCTATTCGGCATCGGTATTCAGTGGGTGACATAAAGTGGCTATGCCTGCCCTGTGCTGCGACGAATAATGTCAAGAAGGACGCTGAAGTACGACTTTTCTCCCTTCTCGTCGTCACGTAACCTGCACAAAATAGGAGGCTTTTCTCTGGCCAACTGGTCTGGCCAGCGAATTGCACCTACTCTCGCCAATACCGGGGTTAATCGGTACCAACGGAGAGACGAGGGTAACGAATGAATAAGCAAAAGGGCTTTTCGCTGATCGAGCTTTTAATTGTGGTAGCGATTATTCTCATTATCGCTGCCATCGCCATACCCAACCTGATGCGCGCCCGCATTGCCGCTAACGAGTCTTCCGCGGTCAGTTCGCTGCGCACCATCAACACCGCTGAGGTTTCCTACGCCACGGCCTATCCCAACGTCGGCTATTCCGCCTTGTTAACCAACTTAGGTCCGGGCGGCGCGACCTGTCCGGCTGGTGGACCGACGGTGGCTGCTTCCTGCTTGATCGACAACGTCCTGGCCAGCGCGACCGCCAACGGCAAAAGCGGCTACGTCATTGCCGAGACCGGCGGAGCCGCCAACGCTCAAGGTATTGTCGTGACCTACGAAACAGAAGCCAGACCACAAGCCTTTAACCAGAGCGGCGTGCGTGGTTTCTGCAGCATCGAGGATGCCGTCATCCGCTGGGAAGCGAACGGCACGAACGCGATGGGCGCCGCTGGTTGCCCTCCTCTGCTCGCGCTGCAGTAAGCGCGGCTTAGCGGTAATCGTTCGGGCAAGACAATCAAAGGAGCAGGATGCGAATCCTGCTCCTTTTTCTTTGGTTTTGCGGCGCTCTAGACTTCAGCGACCCGAACGCGGGCACTGCGCCCGGGCTTAGCCGGCTGCGCCGGCGAGAGTGCGGTGGAGTTCCGCAGCACCAGGCTGGTGGTCAGCACGTACTCCGCACCTTTTGCCGCGGGAGTTTCCCGCTTGACCTCGTTCATGAGCGCATTAAAGGCCAGCGTGGCCAGTTCGGTCTGCGACATTTGCACGGTGGTCAAGGGCGGAATCATGAACTGGGCCAGGCGAATGTCGTCAAAACCCACCAGCGAGAGGTCTTGAGGGATGCGCAAACCGAAGTCGAAGGTTTCGCGCATTACCCCAATCGCGCTGACATCATTGGAGCATAGGATGGCGGTGGGGCGCAGGCGCAATCCCGCCAGCTTGCGGAAGGCGTTCATTCCCCCTTCCATGGTGTGATCGCCAAGCACCAGCAGTTCCGGAGAAACCTCCAGCCCGATTTCCTGCATGGATTCCTCAAATGCCACGCGGCGCGCCAGCGCAGATTTGAGGTGCAGCGGGCCGGTCACAAAAGCGATGCGGCTGTGCCGCAGAGCAGCCAGGTGCTGCACTGCCTGGCGAATGCCGTGCCGGTAATCAATGCGAATATTGCTGATGCGGGGCAGGGGCGGGCCTACGTCCACAAATACCAGCGGCACCTTGCGGAAGCGCAGATTCTCCAGCAGGATTTCCTCCATGCCGAAGGTCATCACCGCCACCCCGTCCACGCGGCGCTCGATCATGCGGCGTACCGCCAGTTCCATGCGTTTCGGATCGTGGACAGTCGAGGTAAGAAGAATCTCGTAGTTGTGCTCAACCGCCAGGTCTTCGAAAACCTGCACGATCTCTGGGAAGAATGGGTTGGTAATCTCGGAAACGATGAGGCCGAAAATGCGGCTGCGCCCGGAAACCAGCGCCCGCGCCTGGGTATTGGGGTAGTACCCAAGTTCGTCTATGACCTTCCAAACGCGCTTCACCAGCTGGGGATCAACGGTGGGCACTCGGTTGATGGCGCGGGACACGGTGGCGGTTGACACCCTGGCGCGCCTGGCAATTTCACGTATATCCATTGGCTTTCAATGGGCGCTGCCTTGCGGCAGCGCTAGCATACTGCGAACAATCTATGCTGCCTCCCAGAGCTTCAGTCCGCATTGGCGGGCACGGCGGCTTTGCCTGCTGCCTCGGCCACACGGATCAGTTCCGGCAACACATGGGAAAACGGACCGCGTCCTGGTTCGCCAAAGGCAAAATACAAATCGCGGAACAGCGGATAAAGTTTGGCATATACCTGCTGCGCCTCGGGATCGGGGGCGAAGGTCTGGTGTTCGGGGCAGACTCTGGCCTGCGCCTCTTCTACCGTTTTGAATGTGCCCGCGGCCAGGAAGGCAAAGATGGCCGAACCCAGTCCCACCACGTTGCCGTTGGGCACCAGAACGGGGCGCCCCAAAACATTGGCGTAAACCTGGTTAAGAACTGGGTTTTTCAGCGGGATTCCGCCGGCATTGATTACACGCTTGACCTGCACCCCGTGCTCCAGCATCCGGTCCAGGATGATCCGGGTATGAAACGCGGTGCCTTCGATGGCGGCAAACAGTTCGTCCTGCGCCGTGCTTTGCAGATTCCAGCCCAGAGTGATGCCGCGCAAGTTGGGATTAACCAGCACAGTCCGGTCGCCGTTATCCCAGGTCATGCGCAGCAATCCGGTCTGGCCGGCGCGGTAATTTTCCAGGCCCCGGCTCAACGTGCTTACGTCCGCGCCGGCGCGGGTGGCGATGGCGCTAAAGATATCTCCTACCGCCGAGAGCCCCGCTTCAATTCCCGTGCGCTGTGGATGAACGCTGCCATGCACCACGCCGCAAACGCCGGGAACCAGGTTGGGCGATTGGGTGATGCCGATGACGCAGGTGGAAGTGCCAATGACGTTGACCATGTCATCCGTCTGGCAGCCGGCGCCAATGGCGTCCCAGTGCGCGTCGAATGCGCCCACTGGAATCGGAATTCCAGGCCGCAGACCCAGCTTCTCCGCCCAGTAAGGGGACAAACGTCCGGCGATCTGATCGGAGGTCGCGTAATCGCCCTCCAGTTTTTGCCGGATACCGGCAAGCAGGGGATCAACTCCACTGAGAAACTCCTCAGGCGGCAGTCCGCCCAGCGCCGGGTTCCACAGCCACTTATGGCCCATGGCGCAGACGCTGCGTTTCACTTTCCTGGGATCGGTGATGCCGCAGAGCGTGGCGGCGACCATGTCGCAATGTTCCAAGGCGGAAACGAACTCGGTGCGCTGGGAAGGATTGTGGCGCAGCCAGTGCAGCAGCTTGGAGAAGCCCCACTCCGAAGAATAGACGCCCCCGCACCAGTTGATCGCGTCCAGGCCCGTGCGCCGCGCCGCCTCGGTGATTTCGGCGGCTTCCCCTTTGGCGCGATGGTCGCACCACAAATAGTACTCACCCAGCGGTCTTAGATCCCTGCCCACCGGGATGACGGAAGACCCGGTGGTATCGAAAGCGATGGCCTCAACCCGCTCGCCGGGGATGCCGGCCTTTTTCAGCGCGGCGCGCGTCGCTTCTGCCAGCGCGCGCATGTGATCGTCGTGTGATTGCGTTGCGTATTCGGGGTCGTTGCGCCGGCGATGCAGCGGGTACTCGGCGATGGCCGAATCCAGCAGGCCGCGCTCGCTGTCCACCAGCGAAACGCGCACGCTAAGAGTTCCGAAGTCCACGCCCGCCACCACCGCCATCAGCAGCCTCCATCGGGCCGGTCGTGCCAGTACATCTGCCAGCCTAAGTAGCGCGTTGCCGCTTCCTGAACGGAAGCAGCCACCGTGGAGAGATTGGCGGCCACGTGGTGCTCGAAGCCGTTGGCGCAAATATAGTGCAGCAGTTGCTGCATGCGGGGAATGTGTACCACGCCGGCGCCGCCGAAGGTATTCAGCGGGTCGTTCGTGAAGCGGCCTTCGCCGGTGTAGCCGCGAATCACGCCCGCCGTATCGTCGGTGGAGAAGCGGGCAAAGGACATGGGACTGGGCCGTACGCGCCCTACGCAGGTGCCGAAGGTATTGTCCTTACCCACTGTGCCGGCGATGATTTCCTGGAAATCCATTCTTACGTCGGCGAAGAAATGCTTAGGCAGATTGGAGCAGTGGAAGCAAACCGCCTTGTCGGGATCGGAGCCGTAGTTGTTGTTCCAGTCCAGCAAGGCAGAGGGGCTGGAGGAAGCCAGTTGCAGCACGTGCATGCCCAGCACCCCGCAAATGTCCACTTCGCAGGCGCTCGACATCAGCTCGTTGCTCATCATGCTCATCACCGTGCAGGGCACCACGCCCAGATTCTCCTCAATCGAGGTCCAGCACTGCACGGCGCTGATCTGCAGATCGGCGGCCTTCATCCATTGGTCAATTACGGTGCCCAGTTTGGCCATCTTGAGCAGGGCGGGGGCGGGCACCCCGGAGGTGGTGACGTATTTCTGAATGGTAGCCAGCTTAGCCTGCACGCCATCGTCATTGTCTTTCGTGCGCTGGATGCGGCCCAGCACTTCTGAGAGGTCGAGGGTCTCGACCGAGATGCCGTTCGCTTCCAGCACCTTTTCGCTGTAGCGGACGGTGTTGAAGGCGGCGGGGCGGGCGCCGATGCTGCCGATGCGCAGGTTCTTCAGTCCGTTCACAATGCGGCATACGGCCGAAAACCACTCCAGGTCTTTGCGGAATTCGGCGGAATCGGGACTGACGGTGTGCAGCGCGGTCAGGGAATAGGGAATGCCGTACTGGTGCAGGTTGTTGCAGACCGACATTTTCCCGCAGAAGCTGTCCCGCCGGAACGCGATGGTCATTTTGGCCGGCGTGTCGGGCGTGGCCTGAATAAGCACGGGAATCTGCAGGCGGGCGAGGCGAAGGGTGTCGGCCACGGCGCGCTCGTCGCCAAAGTTGGGCAGGGTGACGATGATGCCGTCCAGGCGCTCGCTATTGGCGCGAAACAGGGCGGCGCAACGTTTAGCTTCTTCGTGCGTTTCGACGGCGCCGTACTTGCTCTGCTGCGCATCCAGGACAACCACGTCCATCCCCGCCTGACCCAGCGCATTGATCATCTCTTCGCGGCCCGACTTAGCCAGGTGGTCGGGAAAGAAACCCCGGTTGCCTACGATCAACCCCATGGTCAGTTTTTTACGAGTGCTTGGCATGCGTCTCCTCCCCCGGCGTGCCGGCGCCGTCTCCTTTTTGCCCTCCGCGTGGAATGAAATGGTAGGAATAGATGATGCCCAGGAGAAAGAGCAGCCCTCCCCACCAGATGCTGGCGTGCAAGTTATAAAGAACAACCCGATACTGCGGCGGATGCGCCAGTTCGTAACATCCGGCACCCAGGATCAGCCCGCCCGTCACCAGCAGGCAAATGCCGATAAAGAACCAGATCGAGATGGAGCGTCCGGAGATCATCGCATTTACCAAACCATAATGTTAAAAGCCACAAACACCAGGCCCACCGCTACCGCCAGGAAAGCTGGCCGTCTATAGAACGCCACCTGCGCCTCCGGCGGCAGAGGAGTCACGCCATACACCAGCCCGGTGAGTTCCGCGGGCGAGCGCGGCTTGGTCATATAACTCACAATCACCGTCACCGCCACGCACACCACCCAGGACCACAGGGCGCGGTACATGTCTTCCGCCATGAAGCGGGCGTGAGGTGAAAGGGCCACGTACCGCAGCGCGTTGGGGTCCCATTTCACCCACGCCCACATCCCCATCGAAGACAGGGTCCCTACCAGCAGGCCCCAGAATCCGCCTTCGGAGGTGGTGCGCTTCCACAGCATCCCCAGAAGGACGGTTCCAAAAAGAGGAGCGATGAAGGTGGCGAACAGGGCCTGCACATAGTCCATGATGCTGGCAAACTGCATCACCAGGTATGCGGTTCCCACGCTGATCAGAACGCCCAGCACGGTGGTCCACCGCCCCATGTTCACGTAATGGCGGTCGCTGGCATTCTTGTGAATCAGCGCCCGGTAGATGTCGTAGGTCCAGACCGTGGTGAAAGCGCTGACGTTGCCGGCCATCCCGGACATGAAGCCGGCAATCAGGGCGGTTATACCCAAGCCCAGCAGGCCCGGCCCGCAATAGCGCGCCAGCATGAGGGGCAACACTTCATTGTAGCTGTGTCCCCCATTGGCGATGGCAGCGGTTTCGCCGGTCAGCTTCACCGGCAACACCGCCAGCGCCAGCAGGCCGGGCAGGATGACGATGAACGGCACCATCATCTTGAAAGCGGCCCCAATGATGGGCGCCATCTTGGCGGCGCGGAGGTCTTTGGCGGCAAGCACTCGCTGCACCACCAAAAAGTCGGTGGTCCAGTAGCCGAAGGAAATCACCCAGCCCAGCCCGAAGACAATGCCGGTCCAGTGAATCCCCATGGGGTTGTTGCTGAAAGAGCCCAGCGTGGAC
>DATJFA010000095.1:0-9183 GCA_035496015.1 Terriglobales bacterium
CCCCAGCGCGAAACCGGCATGAGCCCCTACGAAATCATGCTCAGCGAGTCGCAGGAGCGCATGCTGCTGGTGGCCTCCCACGGCCGCGAGCAGGAAGTGCTGGCCGTCTTCGAAAAGTGGGGCTTGGACGCGGTGGTGGTCGGCCGCGTCATCAGTCAGGACACCATGCGCGTGCTGCAGCACGGCCAGGTGGTCGCGGAAATTCCCAATCCCGCCCTCACCGACGAGGCCCCGGTCTACTCCCGCCCTATGGAGCGCTGGGAGCCGCCTGTGCCCCGCGAAATGCCCGAGCACATCCGCCTGGGCGAAGCGTCAGACCTTACATCTCAGTTGCGCCAGTTGCTGGCCAGCCCCAACATCTGCTCCAAGCGCTGGGTGCACGAGCAGTACGATTCTATGGTGCAGGTGAACACGGTGGAAGGCCCAGGGGGCGGCGATGCCGGTGTAATCCGTGTGAAGGGCACCCGGCGTGCCCTGGCCATGGCGCTCGACGGCAACGGCCGCTGGTGCTATCTCGACCCCAAACTGGGCGCCATGCACGCCGTGGCCGAGTCGGCGCGCAATGTGGCCTGCAGCGGCGCCACCCCCGTGGCCGCCACCAACTGCCTGAACTTCGGCAATCCCGAGAAGCCGGAAATCATGTGGCAGTTTGCCCAGGTGGTTGACGGCATCACCCGCGCCTGCGAGGAGTTGGAAGTACCTATCACCGGCGGCAACGTCAGCTTCTACAACGAAACCCAAGGCGAGGCGATTCATCCCACGCCGGTGCTGGGCGTGGTTGGCATACTGGAAGATGTGGACCGCGCCGCCTGGCCGCATTTCCGGGAGCCCGGCCTTGCCCTGGTGCTGCTGCGCGGCTCCGAACCCGGCGACCTTACTGACGCTCAGGCCGAGTTCGGTTCTTCCGAGTACGCCAGGGAGATCCTGGGTGAGCTTTGGGGGTTCCCCCCGGCGCTGGAGTTGGAAAAGGAAGCTGCCCTGCAGAAATGTCTGGTGGAGGCTATTCAGGCCGGCTTGGTGGACTCCGCCCACGACGTTTCCGAGGGCGGCCTGGCCGTCACCGTGGCCGAATGTGGCTTCCGCAACGGGGTGGGCGCCCGCCTGGAACTGGCCTCCGATGGCCTGCCCGCCGAGTGCCGCCTGTTCGGCGAAGATGCCAGCCAGGTGCTCATCTCCTGCGACCCCCAGCAGGTTCCGCGAATCCAACAATCAGCAAAAAAATTCGGGGTCGCAGCCGAACCTATCGGGGCTACAATCGCTGACAATCTGGAAATCATGCTGGACGGCAAGCCGGCGGTGTCGGCTCCCATAGCGGATTTGCGGAACGCCTGGGGCACGGCCCTGGAGCGTGCACTGCACACCGAAACCGGGGAGCGCCTGGTGCCGGCGGTGATCCAGAAAAGCTAAGTAGCTGCTAGCTTCTAGCTACTAGCTGGGCCAAATCAACACCGCAGAGGACGCCAAGCACGCCGAGGTTTTACGAATGGCAAGTTGCGGGGAACGGCAAAACTTATTGTTTTGAGCACGAGTAGTGGTAGAGACGAAGCTTGCTTCGTCTCAGCCAGAGCTGTAGCAGGTGCAGCTTGAAGCTAGTAGCTAGAAGCTAAAGGCCAAAAGCCGAGAGCCGATGGCCAGGTAAGCTTAGCGGCGCGGCCTTGTTGCCGCCGCGCCGCGCGATCAGAGGCCTAAACGCGGTTGGCTGAGGGCATAAATGTCCAGCGGTTTTGACAAATTCAAAGACGAATGCGGCGTGGTCGCCATCTACGCTCATCCTGAAGCGGAAACCCTCGCCTACCTCGGCCTGCACGCCCTGCAGCACCGCGGCCAGGAATCTGCCGGCATCGCCAGCTCCGATGGTGTGAACATCCGAGTGCACAAGGCCATGGGCCTGGTGGCTGACATCTTTACGGAAGAGGTTCTGGCCAAGCTGCGCGGCACGCTGGCCATCGGCCACACCCGCTACTCCACGGCCGGCGACTCCGCCCTGATGAACGCGCAGCCTATTATGGCGCGCTCTCACAAGGGCACCATTGCGCTGGCGCACAACGGCAATCTGGTCAACGCGCTGGAAATCCGTACCCGGCTGGAAACTCAGGGCTCCATCTTCCATACCAATAGCGATACCGAAGTCATTGTCCATCTGATGGCGCAATCGCGCGAGCACACGCTGCCGGAAGCCATCGCCGATGCGCTGCGCCAGGTGGAAGGCGCGTTTTCCCTGGTGATGGTTACGCCCGACCGCATATTGGCCGCCCGCGACCCGCGCGGTTTCCGCCCGCTGGCCATGGGGCGCATTCCTGCCGCCGGCCCCGACCGCCAGGACACCATCGTTTTCGCGTCTGAAACCTGCGCTTTCGACCTGATCGGCGCCCGCTACGAGCGCGAGGTTAAGCCCGGCGAAATGGTGGTGGTAGGGCCCGAGGGCGTTTCCTCGAAGTTTTACGCTCCCGCGCAGCCGCAGTCCGCCTGCATCTTCGAGCACGTGTATTTTTCGCGGCCCGACAGCCTGGTTTTTGGGCGGCCCGTGGAAATCAGCCGCGAGCAACTGGGCCGCGCCTTGGCCCGCGAAGCCCCCGCCGATGCTGATATCGTCGTCCCCGTGCCCGACTCCGGCGTCAGCGCCGCCATGGGCTACGCGGCCGAAAGCGGCATCCCCTTCCGCTTCGGCCTGATTCGCAACCACTACGTGGGCCGTACTTTCATCGAGCCGCAGCAGCACGTGCGCGATTTCGGCGTGAAGCTCAAGCTCAACCCCGTGCGCAGTGTCCTGCAGGGCAAGCGCGTGGTGCTGATTGACGACTCCATCGTGCGCGGCACCACCAGCCGCAAAATCGTGCGTATGATTCGCCAAGCCGGCGCCAGCGAAGTTCACATGCGCATCTCCTGCCCGCCTACCATCTCTCCTTGCTTCTACGGCGTGGACACGCCCTCCAAGCGCCAGCTCATCGCCGCCAATAAGTCAGTCGAGGAAATCCGTGAATACATCGGCGCCGATTCGATTGCCTATCTTTCCGTCGAAGGCCTGAAGCAGGCCTGCGGGGAAGGCGAGAAGACCGCCTACTGCACCGCCTGTTACACCGGTAAGTACCCCACGGATTGGGTGGACGTGGAAGAAATCCAGCCCGCCAGCGCCAAGTCCGACTAACCCAAATATTTATACTGTCATCTTGAGCGAAGCAGGGCGGCTCGCTTGCGAGCGGTCCTGCGAAGTCGAAAGACCCTATGCAGTTGGAGCGCTGCCGTTGTCCCAGGGAGTTCTCTAACGAGATTGGCTGTTACGGCTACCAGCTAGTAAGCTAGTCAGCCAGACAGCTAGTCAGCTATCAAAGGCATGCAAACCAGCACAAAGCAGGCGCGCAGTATTGACCGGGCGCGGTTGAAGGCGCTCATGCAGCGGGAACAGGAACGCTTCGCGGCCGAGCATCCACGGTCGCGGGAGCTCCACCAGCGGGCCACGCATTCCCTTCTCAGCGGCGTTCCCATGAACTGGATGGTGAAGTGGGCCGGCGCCTTCCCGGTGTTCGTGAAGGAAGCACGCGGCGCGCGCTTCACCGACGTAGATGGCCATGAGTATGTGGACCTGTGCCTGGGCGACACCGGCGCCATGACCGGCCACTCGCCGGAGGCGGCGGTGCACGCCATCGTGGAGCAGGCCCGGCGGGGCATCACCTTCATGCTGCCCACCGAGGACGCCATCTGGGTGGGCGAAGAGCTGAAGCGGCGCTTCGGCCTGCCCTACTGGCAGTTTTGTCTCACCGCCACCGACGCCAACCGCTTTTCCATTCGCGTGGCGCGCGAAATCACCGAGCGCCGCCTGGTGCTGGTGTTCAACTACTGCTACCACGGCACAGTGGACGAATCGTTTATTACGCTGAAAGACGGCGTGCCCGGGCCGCGGCGCGGCAACATCGGCCCGCCGGTGAATCCTACTGAGACCACGCGAGTAGTCGAATTCAACGACATTGACGGTTTGGAGAAAGCCCTGGCCACGCGCGAGATTGCCTGCGTGCTGGCCGAGCCGGCCCTGACCAATGTGGGCATCGTGCACCCGGAGCCGGGATTTCACGAAGCTATGCGTGAGCTGACACGCAAATACGGAACGCTACTCATCATTGATGAGACCCACACCATCTGCACCGGGCCGGGCGGCTATACCCGGGAGTATGACCTGGAGCCTGACCTCTTCGTACTCGGAAAGCCGATCGCCAGCGGCCTGCCTTCGGCAACCTACGGCTTCACCGCCGAGTTGGGTGAGCGCATCCTGAAGCGCATTCGCCTCGAAGACTGCGACACCGGCGGGATTGGCGGCACGCTGGCCGGCAATGCGTTATCACTCGCCGCCATGCGCGCCACGCTGGAACGCGTGCTCACACCCGCCGCCTTCGAGCACATGATTCCGCTGGCAGAGCGCTTCACCAAGGGCGTGGAGCAGGCGATCCAAGCCAACGAACTGCCCTGGCATGTGACGCGCCTGGGCTGCCGTGCCGAGTATCTGTTTACGGACAAGCGCCCCCGCAATGGGGCAGAGGCCGCTGCCGCCATGGATTTCGAACTGGAGCGCTTCATGCACCTGTACGCGCTCAACCGCGGCATTCTGCTCACGCCCTTCCACAACATGGCGCTGATGTCGCCCGCCACCACCGCCGAAGATGTGGACCAGCACACGGCCGCGTTCCGGGAAGCGGTGGCAGAGTTGGCACAGTAGCTAGCGCCGCTGAATTCGCCAGCCTAGGACTGCACCTGTCATGTTGAGCGAGGGCGCATGCCCGAGTCGAAATTGAGGCGCTTAGCGGGCGTCTGAGCCCGCTGCCGAAATCCTGAGCCCAGCGAAGGACCTCTTACGACATCACATCATCGTGTCTGTCATGTTGAGCGAGGGCGCATGCCCGAGTCGAAACACCCCTGCACCGAGGGAACCCACTTCGACGCTGAAGGGAGTTTCAACTGGAAGTTCTTGGACGGAACTCCCTGATGCTGTTGTGGGGGCTCCAGCAAATGCGAGGCCCTTCGACTCCGCCGGCTGATCCGCAAGCGAATCAGCCGGCTGCGCTCAGGGTGACATTCGTTAGATTTGTGCCGAATATAACTTATTTTTTCTCAATAACATAGCCGGACCTATCCCCGCCGGACGTTTGCGGCTAAAATAGAAACCGCATCGTAGTTAGTACAGGCGCCACCCACGGACGTGGGGGTGCACTGGAGGACGAAATGAGCATCACTCCCATCGGGCAGCCCTGCCCGAAAATCACCACTGCTTCCCTGCGCGACAAGAAACTTCGGCACGAACCCATAACCTGTCTGACGGCTTACGACTACCCCAGCGCCCGCCTGGTGGACGAAGCGGGAATTGACGTGATCCTGGTGGGCGACTCCATGGCCCAGGTCATGCTGGGCTACGACAGCACGCTTCCGGTGACGGTGGACGAGATGCTGCATCACACCCGCGCTGTGCGGCGGGCGGTGAAGCACGCGCTGCTCATAGCCGACATGCCTTACGGCTCCTACCACGTGGACGAAAAGGAAACCCTGCACAACGCTGCCCGCCTGGTGAAAGAAGGCGGCGCCGAGGCGGTGAAAATCGAAGGCGGCGCCAAGCGCTCTGACCTGATTCGCCGCGTGATCGACGCCGAAATCCCCGTCGCCGGGCACATTGGGCTTACCCCGCAATCTGTAAACGTGATGGGCGGCTACAAGGTGCAAGGCAAAACTCTGACGGCCATCGAGCAGCTCATGCGCGACGCGGTGGCGCTCGACAAAGCCGGCGTGGCCTGCCTCTACCTGGAAGGCATTCCGCGCGAGGTAGCGACCATGATCACCGCCGAAGTGGAGACGCCCACCATCGGCATCGGCGCCGGGCCGGAATGTGATGGCCAGGTGCTGGTGTTCCACGACCTGCTGGGACTCACCTTCGGACAGCCGGCCAAGTTCGTGCGCCGCTATGCCGACGTGGGCGCAGTGATCACGGAAGCCGTGCACGCCTACCGCGACGACGTCTTGTCCGGGCGCTATCCCTCGGACGGCGAGTCTTACCATTTGCCGCGTGAAACCCAGTCGGCGTTCGAAACCATCGCCGAGCGGAAGCAGGCAATGCGACGATAGCTGGCTGGCTTTCTGGCTGACTGGTTAACTAGCTGCTACGATTTTGGCTCTAAGCCCGAGAGCTAGTCGGCCAGTCAGCTTTTTCATGCGAGTCCTCACCACCATTGACGAAATGCACGCCACCTGCCGTGAGGTGCGGCGGGCGGGCAAGCGCCTGGGCCTGGTTCCGACGATGGGCGCGCTGCACGCCGGGCACCTCTCCCTGGTATGCGCGGCCCGCGCTCACTGCGACGTGGTCGCCGTTTCCATTTTCGTCAACCCTCTGCAGTTTGGCCCCCAAGAAGATTTCAGCCGCTATCCGCGCGATCTGGAAAAGGACCGTGCGCTGCTGAGCCAGGAACGTGTTGATCTGGTATTCGCACCCAACGCCGAGGAGATGTATGGCCGCGACCGCAGCAGCTACGTGACTGTCGAGGGCTTGAGCGAGCGCTTGTGTGGCCGCTTGCGTCCTGGGCATTTTCGCGGCGTGACCACGGCGGTGGCCAAGCTGTGCAACATCGTTGAGCCCGACGCCGCGTTTTTCGGGCAGAAAGATGCAGCGCAGGCGGCCATCATCCGCCAGATGGTGCGCGACCTGAATTTCAATATTCAGATTGTGGTGGCGCCCATCGTGCGCGAGCAGGATGGGCTGGCCATGAGCTCGCGCAACGCCTATCTGACGCCCGAGCAGCGCAAGCAGGCGGCGGTGCTTTACCGCGCGCTGATGCGAGTGCAAACTCTGGCCGATCGTGGCGAGCGGCGCGCCGCTGAACTGATTCACGCCGGCGAGGAAGTGATCCGCGAGCAGCCCGAGGTAAAGCTCGACTATCTCGAGATCGTCAATCCCGATACGCTGGAGTCGGTAGCGGACGTAAGCCGCGGCGCGCTCGTCGCCGTGGCTGCGCTGATTGGCAACACACGCCTTATTGACAACGTTCTTCTCACCGGTAGCGGGCAAGCGCAGGGGCCAGAGATGAAGAGCTAAGTGCCTCCTCTGCCGCTCAAATATTCTCAGCTGTCATGTTGAGCGAGGGCCAATACCCGAGTCGAAATTGAGGCGCTCAGCGGGCCCGTTCGACTCCTTCGCTTTGCTCAGTCGCTCAGGGCAGGCTAAAGTCTGAGCCCGCTGCCGAAATCCTGAGCGCAGCGAAGGACCTCTTGTAGGACTTCTTACAAGACCCACATTATCCTGTCTGTCATGTTGAGCGAGGGCGAATGCCCGAGTCGAAACACCCCTGCGCTGCCGGGATCGCGGTATTGCTTAAGGGAGTTTCCACCGAGCACCAAACTTGCCGGAGGACTCCCTAGAGCGGCCGTTGCGAGTTTAACGAGCGCTGGGTCCTTCTGCGCTCAGGATGACAGCTAAGGAATTTGTGAATTCCCCAATCAGTTACTTTGCGGAGGCCACTTCCGCCGGCACGCCGCCCAGTTCGCGCACAATGTCGCCCACGAACGACTTGGCGTCGCCGAAAAGCATAAGGGTCTTAGGCATGTAGTAGAGCGGGTTATCAATGCCGGCAAAGCCAGGGCTCATGCCGCGTTTGATGACCATCACAATGCGCGCCTTGTCCACATCCAGAATGGGCATGCCATAGATGGGGCTGGAGGGATCGGTGCGGGCTGCGGGATTGGTCACATCGTTGGCCCCGATCACCAGGGCCACATCGGTCTGGGGAAACTCACCGTTGATGTCGTCCATGTCCACCAGGTGGTCGTAGGGAATGTCGGCTTCGGCCAGCAGCACGTTCATGTGGCCGGGCATGCGACCGGCCACGGGATGAATCGCAAAGCGCACGTCCACCCCGCGGCGGGTAAGCGAATCGTAAAGCTCGCGCACTTTGTGCTGCGCCTGCGCGACTGCCATGCCATAGCCGGGCACAATCACCACTTTGTTCACCGACATCAGGATGGAAGCGGCGTCCTCAGCGCTCACGCTCTTCACCGGCTTGCGCTCCTCCTTGCCGCCGGCGGCCGCCTGCACCTGGCCGAAGGCGCCAAAAAGCACGTTGGTGAACGACCGGTTCATGGCTTTTGACATGATGACCGAGAGAATGAAGCCGGAAGAGCCGTCGAGCGCGCCGGCGATGATGAGCAGCCGGCTATCGAGCACAAACCCCATCGCCGCGGCCGACAAGCCGGCATAGGAGTTCAGCAGCGAGATCACCGTGGGCATGTCGGCGCCGCCGATGGGAATAATCATGAAGACGCCGAACACCAGTGGGATGCCGACCATGAACGGGAACAACTGCCTGGCGCCGGGGTGCAGAATGAGATAGATGCCGATGGCGACGGCAATTGCCAGCAGGCCGAGATTCACGATGTTCTGCCCGCGGTAGGTGATGGGCCGCTGCGGCAACACTTCCTGCAGCTTGCCCGCGGCCATGAGGCTGCCGGTGAAGGTCAGCGAGCCCAGAATTACTTCGCAGCACAGCACCCCCATCATGAAGTGGGGCACGTTGGGGCTGCGCAGGTAGAACTCAGCGGTGCCGACCAGGGTGACGCAAAAAGCTCCAAAGGCGTGGCTGAGAGCCGTCCGCTGCGGCACCGCGGTCATTTTCACCATGCCCAACGGAATGCCGATTATGGTGCCGATGACCAGCGCGATGGCAACCCACTTGTAGTCCACAATGCCGTGGTGCAGCAGGGTGCCGCCAATAGCCACCGCCATGCCGATTTCGCCGGCCCACACCCCGCGGCGCGCCGTGCCCGGCGAGCTCATCCACTTCAGCGACAGGATGAACAGGGCGCTGGCGACGAGATAGACGATTTCCATAAATGGCTGCGTGGTCATGGCTTCTTCGTGGGGTGGCTGGATTTGAACATTCTGAGCATGCGGTCGGTGATCAGGAAGCCGCCCACCACGTTGCTCATGGCGGCAATCACGGCCAGCGTGCCCAGCACGGCGGAGAAGTTGGTTTTATGCTCGCCCACCAGGATGATGGCGCCGACCACGGCGATGGCGTCCAAGGCGTTGGTCAGCGACATCAGGGGAGTGTGGAGCAGGGGCGAGATTCGCCGGATCACTTCGAAGCCGATGAATCCCGCCAGCATGAAGATGAACAAAGAATTGATCAGGACTGAGGACATGGTGCCTCCGAAAATCGG
>DATJFA010000096.1:0-3787 GCA_035496015.1 Terriglobales bacterium
GCGATCCGTCGGTGAATTTGCCTCTCAGAATTGCGCCCGTAGCTTCCAGGCGTAGCAGCGCCTTGTCAATTTCCGAAGGCGGCAGGCTCAACATTTGGCCCAATTCGCGGGCGCTGGTCGGGCCCAGATGCCCCATCCAGCCGGTCACCATCTGCAACAGGGCATCCTCGGAGGAGGGAACTGCGCCTTCGAGCTTGGGCAGCGTGGTTTCGAACTGAGCCGTGGGATAAATCTGCGCGAAGGTTTGGGCCCGTTCGGCAGAGACCCAGCAAGCCTTGCCATCCTGAATGGCCCGGCCGGCACGACCGGAAGAAGCTAATTCATCGAAATAGAAAGACCACAGCCCTGCCTCTGGCGCACCCGCATGTGCCGGAGGGCCGCTGCCCGCAATATCTTCGGGTAGCGCTATCAGTGTCTGCAGCACGTCGTGAAGTTCGTCGGCATCGCGCACATCAGGCCAAGCCTCCTCGCGTACCTGGGCGATGGCGGCCGGGTCGAGCTTGCCTACCTCCTCCAGCACCGACTCCGGCAGCAGCCGACGCATCTGCACCGCTCGCGCCCGGCGCTCCTCAAGCGGCGCGTCATCAAGGTAGGCGTAGGGGTTAGCGTTCAGGATTTCATGCGAGAACTGCGACGGCACCGGCGTATCCACCGCCAGGCATCGAATGCTGCCATCCTCAATCCCGCGCAGGACGGCCCGCAGGCCGTCAATATCCATGGCCTCGGTGAGCACGTCCTTCATCACCTCACGTACCAGCGGGTGCTTGGGAATCTGTATGTCGCCAACTATGTTTTCCTGGCAGGCAGCCACGTCGGGGAAAACCGAGGCCAGCAGGTCGTCGGAGCGCATGCGCTGAATCTGCAGCGGCAGCTTCTTGCCTCCCTGGAAGCGCAGCAGGGCCAGGGAGCGCATCGCGTCCCAGCGCCAGCGCGTGCCAAAAATGGGCGATCCCGTCAGCACTGCCTGCTCCACTACCGGCCGCACGGTTTCCGCTTGCAGGAAGTTGAAAACGTCAGCCAGCGGGAAACTGTGCTGCTCGGCCAGCGCAATATTCAGCCCATCATCCGTGGCCGCGGCCTGCAGTTCGAAATTAAAGCTGCGGCAGAAGCGCTTGCGCAGTGCTAGTCCCCAGGCCTTGTTGATGCGGCCGCCGAAGGGTGCATGGATCACCAGCTGCATGCCGCCGCCCTCATCGAAGAAGCGCTCCGCGATGATGGTTTTCTGCGTAGGCACCGCACCCAGCACGGCGCGGCCCTGGATCACGTATTCAATGGCCTGCTCGGCGCCGGAATCGTCCAGGCAGCATTCTTCTTTCAGCCAGCGCACCGTCTCTGCCACATCCGGCTGGTTCTGCGAGATGCCGATGGGAGAGGTCCTGGGCAGCATATCGCTGATCTGCTTTCGCAGTTCGGCCACGTGCTCAGAAAGTTCCGACGTGCGGGAAGGGGCTTCGCCACGCCAGAAGGGCACGCTGGGCGGTGCGCCATGGGCGTCCTCCACCAGCACCCGGCCCGAGGCGCCTTCAATGCGGCGAATCTGCCAGGAGGTATTGCCCAGCAGCATGATGTCGCCCTTATTGCTCTCCACCGCAAAATCCTCATCCACGGTGCCGACCACCGTGCCTTCAGGTTCGGCCACCACGGTGTACAGAGCGTTCTCCGGAATGGCCCCGCCACTGGTGATTGCGGCCAGCCGCGCCCCACGGCGGGCACGCAGCCGCCCGTGCACGCGATCGCGGAACAGGTAAGCGCCATAGCGCCCGCGGCGGGCGGCAATGCCCTCCGATAGCATGGTCAGAATTTCGTCGAACTGCTCGCGCGGCAGCTCACGGTAGGGATAGGAGCGCCGCACCAGCTCGAAAAGCTCGTCTTCCTGCCAGCCGCTGTCATTCGTAGCGCCGGCATCCCTTGTGGCGCCGGCGTCCCGCCGGCTGTCGGGCGGGCGTCCCGGCCGCTCCGCGTTATTCTCGCTCGCAGCGCAAATGGCCACGATCTGCTGCGCCAGAATGTCCAACGGAGCTTCGGGAATAATCAGCCGGTCCAGGTCACCGTGGCGGATGGCGCGCACCAGTGCGGCGCATTCCATCAGCTCATCGCGAGTGGTGGCGAAAATCCTGCCCTTGGGCACGGCGCCTCGCCAGTGCCCGGCGCGGCCAATGCGCTGCAGCGTGACTGCGATCGAACGCGGCGAGCTGATGTGGCACACCAGGTCCACAAAACCGATATCAATGCCTAGCTCCAGCGAGGCCGTGGCCACCAGCACCCGCACTTCGCCGCTCTTCAGCTTCTTTTCCGCCGCCAGGCGCAGCTTTCGCGCCAGGCTGCCGTGATGTGCGGCTACCGCATCTTCGCCCAGGCGCTCTCCCAGTTGATGGGCCACACGCTCTGCCAGCCGCCGCGTGTTCACAAAAACCAGTGTGGAACGATGTTGCCGCACCAGCTCGCAGATGCGGTCGTAAATCTCATCCCACATCTCGTTCGAGGCCACCGGGCCCAGCGGGCTGGACGGCACCTCCACTCCGAGGTCAAGCTGGCGCTTGTGTCCGATGTTGACGATGGCGGGCGTGGGCCGGCCCGCTCCCGTCAGGAACTCCGCCACCTGCTCAATGGGTTTCTGGGTTGCCGAAAGGCCGATGCGCACCGGCGGGCGCGGGGTCAGCGCCTCCAGTCGCTCCAGTGAAAGCGCCAGGTGGGCGCCGCGCTTATCGTCAGCCACAGCGTGTATCTCATCCACGATCACGGTTTCCACGTCGCGCAAAATGGCACGGCTTCTCTCCGCCGTCAGCAGGATGTAGAACGACTCCGGCGTGGTCACCAGGATGTGCGGCGGGCGCTTGAGCATGGCCCGGCGCTCGTGCATCAGCGTGTCGCCCGTGCGCACCGCGGTGCGGATTTCGGGCATGAGCAGGCCGCGTTCTCCGGCTCGTTGCAGAATCTCGCCCAGAGGAATTTCCAGGTTCTTCTGGATGTCGTTGCCCAGCGCCTTGAGGGGCGAAATGTAGAGAACTTCGGTGCGGTCCTGCAGGTCGCCCGCCAGCGCCTTGCGCACCAGGCGGTCAATGCAGGCGAGGAAGGCAGCGAAGGTTTTGCCGGACCCGGTGGGGGCGGAAATCAGCGTCGTGTGTCCGGCCAGGATATGCGGCCAGCCCTGCTCCTGGGGCTCTGTGGGTGTGGCGAAGCGCTCCACGAACCACTCGCGCACCAGCGGGTGCGCCCAGTCCAGGCTGGCGGGGGAGAGGGCAGACATCCAACTATTCTAGCACGACTTTCGCAAATTGTTCGCCTTACTTGTGAAGGTCATTCTCTCGCCAGCTCCACCCTGCGATTGCGCGCCCGGCCCTGCAGCGTGTCATTGGACTCCTTGGGCCGAGTAGCGCCAAAGCCGGCGGGATCAAGGCGCTCAGGCGCAATTCGATAGCGCGCCACCAGCGCCTGCTTCACCGCCGCCGCACGCCGCTGCGACAGGTCCATGTTGTAGGCATCGCCGCCGATGTTATCGGTGTGTCCTTCCACCCGCAGCTTCCAGGCTGGATTGCGCTGCAATACCTGCGCGATTTCCTGCAGCACGGGCTCGGATTCGGGCTTGATCTTGTCGCTGGCGAAATCGAAATAGATGCCGTAGATCTCCACCGGCTCATTGCGCTGCAACTTCTGTTCGATCTGTTGCGCGCCTGCGCCGCCTCCACCCCCACCGCCTCCTCCCCCACCGGCGCCCGCCCCCGCGCCACCAGCACCCGCGCCACCAGCACCCGCGCCTCCTCCACCCCCTGCACCCCCACCGCCTCCG
>DATJFA010000097.1:0-9465 GCA_035496015.1 Terriglobales bacterium
CGCCCGGCATCTTCGTAGCGGCGCTTCTCTTCCTCGGTTTCCGGAATGACCGGAGGTACCGGCAGCCGTCGCCCGTGTCGGTCAATGGCGACAAAGGTCAGATAGGCTGTGCTCACATGCTGGCGCGTATCGGCGATGTAGTTTTCCACGGAAACCTTCACGCCCACTTCCATTGAGGTATGGAACACTCGGTTCACGGAGGACTGCAGAATTACCAGATCGCCCACGTGCACAGGCACAAGAAAATCCAGGTGGTCAATCGAAGCGGTCACCACGTAGTTGCGAGAATGCCGATGGGCGGCAAGCGCGCCGGCCAGGTCAATCCAGTGCATCAGGCGCCCGCCCAGCAAGGCGTTGAGCGGGTTGGCATCATTGGGCAGAACAATTTCCGCCATCTCCGACTGCGATTCCCGCACCGGCCGGGCAGTCAATTCCAGGTCTTTGCTCATGATTCGATCGTGGGCTCCAGGACGGGTCTCTCGCGCCGCGCCAGGTAACATTCCAGGTAGCACTCCGCCATCTTTTGGACACGCGCGTCGGGATGCGAGGCGTACCAGCGCCCCAAGGCGGAATCGTATTCCAACGCCCCATGGGCAGCGGGACGGTAGTCGCGTTCGCAGACGTACAACACCGTGACCAGGTTGTCCTTGTCGCGGGCGATGGAAAAGCGCACCGCATCCCAGGCGCGCTCCCGCGGCAAGTGCGGGCAGCCGCGAGCGTAGCCCAGATTGCAGAAGTTCGCCAATTCATCTGGCCCGGGCACATAGCTTTCCTGGCCCGGAGCCATGCAGTGCCCCTGCCACCCATCACCGAGGGGTAGGCGGGAGCGGTGCGGCCAGGCGATGGCCTCGAATCTTGCGGTCGGCATGAAGTAAGGGCAGGCCACGGGGCGTCTCCAGCAACCGGAACATTTTATCGTAATAGGAGTCAGGGCTCAGGAGTCAGGTGTCAGCGACTGGCTGCAGGCGGCTGGGCGGGCGGATTGCCGGCTCCTGACTACCGGCTCCTGACTACTATTTGGGTACGCTTTTGCCGCCAATCCGGAACCTGTAGTAATTTCGTAGCGCAGCGAACTTCGCTGACTCCTGACTCCCGATAACTGACTCCTGATTTTATGGACCGACTCGCCATGCTGAAAGAAATTCTGTGCCAGAACCCGAACGATGCCTTCGCCCGCTACGGGCTGGCCATGGAGTACTCCAACTCCGGGCAGGTGGAAGACGCGCTGCGCGAGTTTGGCGCGCTGCTCACAGCCAATCCGGACTATGCCGCGGGGTATTTTATGGCGGCGCAGATGCTGGCTCGCGCAGGACGGGAGGTAGAAGCGCGCAAGCTGTTGCATGATGGCATTGCCGCCGCCCAGCGCACAGGAAACCAGCATGCTCAATCGGAGATGGAGGGGATGCTGGCGGAGTTGGGAGGCTAAAGGCTTTCAAGTTTCAAGCTTTCAAAGTTTCAACGTTTCGAAACTACAAGGAGAGTTGTGCCGACGAGACGAATTCCGAAGCGAGCAAGGTCGCGGCCGCAATCGGCTCCTTCCGCCAGTCGCCCGCACATGCCGGGCTACGGGATTAAAGGCCCGGAGGAAGGTACAGGGTTGCTGCCCTGGAAGTGGGCGGAGGAGCGCCTGCAGAAGGCTCACAACTTCTGGGTGGCGAGCACGCATCCTGACGGGCAGCCGCACGTGATGCCGGTGTGGGCGGTGTGGATGGAGGGCGCGCTCTATTTCAGCACGGGAGCCAAATCGCGCAAGGCGCGCAACCTGCGGGCGAATCCTTCCTGCGTGGTGTGCGCCGAGCACGCCCGCGGTCAGATCGTGATTGAAGGCACGGCGAAGCGGCTGTCGGATCGCAAGCTGTGGAAGCAATTCGCTGCGGTGTACCAGAAGAAGTACGATTTTGACATGTCGGGCTACAGCTCCGAGCCGTTCTACGTGGTTCAGCCCCGGACCGTGTTCGGGCTCTGGGAGAAAGATTTTGTAGGCAGCGCCACCCGCTGGAAGTTCGGGATCGGTAGTTTGTAGTAGGTAGTTGGGTGATTGGCTAACCCGTGGTTGCCGCTTTGTGGTTGGCTCGTGTTAGGCGGGAGTTGCGAATTCGTCAGCGCCGAAGGCGCGGCATAGTAAAGCCCAGGACGCAAGTCCTGGGTAACGTGTGCCCAGAATAAATTTGAGCCCCGTAGGGGCGACACCATGGCGCTCGAAAAGCAGGTCCTTCGCTGCGCTCAGGATGACAATCTCAAACTCCTTACCATTACCGGATCCTAGTGGATTGTCCGCGTCTTCCGCGACATGTAGTCCATCAGCAGGTATTGGCCGAGAGTGTAGGGAGTGGTGAAGTAGGCTTTGCCGCGGCACATCTCGGTAACCTTCTGCACAAATTGCACCAGGCCATAATCAGACGCCAGCATAAAGGTATTAATCAGCACGCCCGCGCGTTTGCATTTTGAAACTTCTTCCAGGGTCTGGCTGACCACCAGCGGATCGAGACCGAAGGCATTCTTATAGATTCTGCCATCCTCCAGCGTCAGCGCGGAAGGCTTGCCGTCGGTGATCATGATGATCTGCTTCATGTCCTTGCGCTGGCGTTGCAGGATGCGCTGCGCCAGTCGCAGGCCCTCGCGGGTGTTGGTGTAATACGGCCCCACTTTCACCCGCGCCAATTGGGAGAGCGGCACCTCTTCGGCGGAATCGTGGAACAGAATAAGCGACAGCGAATCGCCCGGGTACTGCGTCCGGATCAGGTGTGAGAGTGCCATGGCCACTTTTTTTGCCGGCGTGAAGCGGTCCTCGCCATACAGAATCATGGAGTGCGAACAATCCAGCATGAGCACGGTAGCGCACGACGACTGATACTCGCACTGGTGCACCTGCAGGTCGGAATACTCCATGTTGAGCGGCAGCGTGAGCCCCTCGCGTTGAATGGCGCTGGAAAGCGTGGCGGTGATGTCCAGGTTCAGCGTGTCGCCAAATTCATATTGCTTGGCGGCGCCGCTGGTCTCGATGCCAGTGGCCAGATCGCGCGTGTCGTGGCGGCCAAAACTGGATTTGCCCAGCGAGCTCAGCAGGTCGCGCAGAGCCCGAAAGCCAAGGAAGTCCAGGCTTTTGTCGGTAATTTCGAAACGCGACTGCGACTGATTTTGCCCTACCTGCCCGCCCACGCTGGATTGTTTTGAGGGGTCGTGTGGCTGGTCAACGCTGATGAAGTTTTCCTGCTGCATGCGCTGGATCAGCTTCTCAATTAATTCATCCAGCTTGCCTTCCATCTGCATCTGCTGCAGGCGCTCGCGCATTTCCTCGTCAACCAGGTCGCCTTCCATCAAGGCCTGCTCGATGGCGCGCCGTAGCTCCTCCATGGTCTGCTCGGCGTCCTGCAGATCGTAGAACATGTACTGGTCCTGGAAGCCGCTCTGCAAAAAGTAGTCAGAAAGGGCGCTGAGCAGGTCTTCCATGCTCATTTCGGAGGCAGGGTCGGGAACGTACTTCTTGTACTTGATGAACTTCATAGAACAAGTAGTCAGGAGTCAGTTATCAGGAGTCAGTCAAAATCTACTGACTCCTGACCCCTGAACCCCGATTTTTAGTTGTACGGCCGCCTTCCCCGTGGGGGGAACGGCTCGTCCCGTTCGTACGATGGCTTTTCCGGGCGCCGCGGCTGCTTCTCCCCGGCGGTGAACACGCGCTCCTCGCTGCGGCCAATCTTCTTGTGCGCGTACAGGCCCTCGAGAATGAACTCTGCGCCTGAAACCTGCAGTTCCTCCGCGTCCTTAGGCTTGATGCCGAGCGCGCCCACCTTATCCAGCAGGCCTTGAATGTTCTTCAGTTCCTGAAAAAGTTGCTTCGCATTGTTCGCGTCCGTCAGCTTGATTTCGCCGCCCAGGTCGAACCAGGTGACCACCTGCTGCAGGTTCACACCGCCGAAATACTCATCGTAGGTTTTGGCGATGGCAGCGCGAATCAGCTCGCGGCCCACGTTATCGGCGCCGCGCATTTCGCCTTCATACTCCAGTTCCAGCTTGCCGGTAATGGCGGGCATGGCGGCGTAGACGTCGCCCACGCGGGGCACGACCAGTTCCTCGCGGTTGCGGATGGCCCGCCGCTCGGCGTTGGAAATCACATTTTCCATGCAGCTGATGGGCAGGCGCTGGCTGATGCCGGAACGCTTGTCAATCCTTTTGTCCTCCCGGGCGGCGAAGGCCACGCGCTCTATCACCTCGCGCACGTACTTGGGAATGTGCAGCTTATGGCCGTTGCGCTGCGTCCACGCTTCCTGCGCCGTGATGGCAATTCCTTCTTCCACGCTGGCAGGATAGTGGGTGCGAATTTCCGACCCGATGCGGTCCTTCAGCGGCGTGATGATTTTGCCTCGCGCCGTGTAATCTTCAGGATTGGCGCTGAACACCAGGGCCACGTCCAGCGGCAGGCGCACGGGATAGCCCTTAATCTGCACGTCGCCTTCCTGCATAATGTTGAACAGACCCACCTGAATCTTACCTGCCAGGTCTGGCAGCTCGTTGATGGCGAAGATGCCGCGATTGGCCCGCGGCAGCAGCCCATAATGCACTGTAAATTCGCTGCTCAACTCGTGCCCACCACGTGCCGCCTTGATGGGATCAATGTCGCCAATCAAATCGGCGATAGTCACATCGGGCGTGGCCAGTTTCTCTACGTAGCGCTGCTCGGGTGCCAGATAGGCGATAGGCGTCGAGTCGCTTTTGTCGCGCAGCAACTCCTGGCAGCGGCGGCAGATGGGAGCGTAAGGGTTGTCGTGAATCTCGCAGCCGGCAACATAGGGCAACTGGGGATCCAGCAGCGTGGCCAGGGCGCGCAGAATCCGGCTCTTGGCCTGCCCCCGCAAGCCCAGCAGTATGAAATTATGCCGGGAGAGAATGGCGTTAACAATCTGCGGCACCACTGTATCGTCGTAGCCCACTATCCCGGGAAACAAGGGCCCTTCCTGCTGCAGCCGGAGCACCAGGTTATCCCGCATTTCGTCTTTGACGCGCCGCGTGCTGAGCCGTTCTGCGGAAAAGGCGCTGTGGCGAAGTTCGCCTAGAGTGCGCGGCAGATTCATGAAAAGAGACCCCCACGGAAGAACAACATTGAGCCGATTATACGCTTAACCGGCGTGGCCATTGCCGCCGGCCTTCTGGCGGGCTTTGACCGCGCGGCGCAGGTTGGGCAGGATGGCTTCGTAATATTCGATGAGGCCAATGACGCGTTCGGATTCCGAGCGCAACCCCAGCAGAGTCTGCTTGAAGTCGAGGTCAAGAGGGAGGGGACCGGCCAGGTGAAAGGAGAGTTGCGGGTCTTCGGGATCGGGCGGTCCCGCCTCCCCGGCCAGCAGTTCCATGATCTGGGCGTGCAACTTGACGGCTCGCTCTACGTCTGTCGATTTCTTCGGCCCGGGCTCATCTTCAAAGTAGACCACTTCGCCCTGCAGGAATGAGCGCTCGTGGTTCACGTTGCGAATCTGGAAGCGGCGGCGGCCCTCGGTCACAATGTCCAGCTTGCCATCTTCATACTTCTTGGTGACGGCCACAATTTCAGCGGTGCAGCCAATTTCAGCCAGCGCGTTTTCCTTGGCCCGTACCACCCCGAACATCAGCTTGCGTTCCAGGCACTCGCCGATCATCTCCTTGTAGCGGGGCTCGAAGACGTGCAGGGGCAGTGGCGTGTCCGGGAACAAGACCACGTCCAGCGGAAACAAGGGCAGCAGGGTACTCTCCAAAACTCCTCCGCCTCCCCGCGGTCAGGCAGGGGAGGGCATTTCCGATTTTACTCCGCGGACTTGACTTCCCCACTGGCTCCGGAATACAAGCAGCGCATGGCCTCCGCAAAAGATGTGGACATTACGGGACGGGTGGTGGTTGTCACCGGCGCCTCCATGGGAATTGGCGAAGCGCTGGCACGGCTCTTTGCCGCGCGCGGCTGCAGCGTGGTGTTGAGCTCGCGCGACGCCGGTCGTGCCGAGGCCGCCCGCCAGCGCATTGGCCACAGCGAGCGCACGCTGGCTCTTTCCTGCGACGTCCGCAACCGCGAAGAAATTGACAAGGTGGTCAGCCTCACTCTGCACCACTTCGGGCGCATTGACGTGTGGATCAATAACGCCGGTTATGGGATGAGGGATTCAGTGGAAATGATGGATATGGCGGAGTGCCGCTCCCTGTTCGACACCAACCTGTTCGGGGCCATCCAGGGCATGCAGGCGGTGATTCCCGTCATGAAGCAGCAGGGCTCGGGAACCATCATCAACATTTCCAGTGTGGCCGGGCACATTCCGCTGCCGTACTCGGCGGCTTACAGTGCCAGCAAATTCGCTATGAACGCGATTGGCAAGGCTGCCCGCGGAGAGCTGCGGGGGACGGGAGTACACGTTTTAACCGTGTGCCCTGGTTATGTGAAGACCAACTTTCAGTCGAACCGTGTGCCGGGCCGGTCAGGCATGGAGCTGCGCCAACCGGCGCGCATCGGTATAACTGCTGACCGCGTGGCCCGCGCAACGTTACGTGCCTATCTGAAAGGCAAACGCGAAATCGTGGTGCCCTGGACCAATCACATTTATGTGAAGTTCTACCAGTTGTTCCCCCGTCTGGTAGAGGACAGCATGGCCCGCATGGCCAAGCCCGTGAAGAAGCCGGCGCCCGAAACCAGCGAGGTTAGAAGGTAGGGGTTCGAGATTGCAAAGTTCAAGGTTTCACGTTTCAACTTCCGAGGCGTCATGCTGAAGGGCTTTCAGCCCTGAAGCATCTCGCGTGGACCACCTCAATTATTCTTGCGCCGTTTGCGGTTGCCGGGTGCTCCGCTCAATCCCGCGGGTGCTCCATTCAAACCCGGTTTTGGCTTGAGGAGCAGGGGTGGGTGGCCCACTCAAGCCCGATTTTGGCTTGAGTGGGAAAGTCTGAAGCCATCGCCGCCGTCGGTGCGATGCTAATGACGCTAACGTTGTCATCCTGAGCGCAGCAAAGGACCTGCCCTGAGCGTAGCCGAAGGGACCTGCTTTTTTGCGTTCTCGGCTAAGCGCCGTACGCCATCACCACCGCCAATCCTGCTAGGGCCGCGGTTTCGGCGCGCAGAATTGTCGGACCCAGCGATGCGGCTTTCCAACCCGCTTCCGCGAAGGCCTGCAGTTCCTCGTTGGTCCAGCCACCTTCGGGCCCAATTGCTAACAAAAGCGAAGAGCCGCCGCCGGAAGCACAAAGTTCACCAAGCGAGGTCGCGGTTTCAACCTCCGAGAGCACAATTCGCGGTTCGCCTTGCAGAGCCAGCACATCGCGCAGCTTCACAGGATTGGCAATCTCCGGCGGTGCCGCCCGCCGCGCCTGCTCGGCGGCTTCCCGCGCGATGCGCCGCCAGCGCTCTACGCGTTTGACTGCGGCTGTCGCCAGGTGAGCATCAGTTCGCCGCGCCGCGAAGGGCACAATGCGCCTCACACCCAGTTCGGTGCACTTCTCGATTGCCCACTCCATGCGGTCGAATTTGAAAATCGCCAGCGCCAGCGTGACCTGCGCCAATGGAGTGGCTTGCACTTCCTCCTCCAGCTCAAACTCCACCCGCTCTTCGGCAACTGAAAGGACACGTCCCCGCCGTACTATGCCGTCCGCCGCGATATCAAACTTCTGCCCCACCTGCGCCCGCAGCACCCGCGCCAGGTGCGCGGCATGCTCCCCGAGCAGCACAGCGCGATTGCCGCTTACCTGGTCGGCAATCCAGCAGCGCCGCGTCATCGCAGCAGCACCAGCCAGGTGGCCACTGCCGCAACCGCGTACAACACGCCAAAAAGAATGTTCTGGGATTTCAAACTGGAGGTGTCGAAGCGCTTGGTGTTGCCCACCATCTCCACCCCGCTTACCAGACCGATGGCTGCAGCCAGCACCAGCCAGGCCTGCTGCCGCCACAGGATGGCGTACAGAATCGCCGCCGCAATAGAAATTGCTCCCGAGGCCAGGCCGATCTTGAAGTAACGGGAGCGCCTCTGGGGAGTAGCCATGCGTTCGCTGGTGAGCACTGCCACTCGCCGCGGCATGGCCAGCCGCATCGCAGCCGGCAGCACGGTTACGAACAAAAGGAAGTAGGCGTAGTAGTGCTCAAACCTGGCCAAAGATGTCTTTCACTTTGCTGAGCAGCGTCTTGCGCTGAGGCTTGTTTTCAATGCGCCCCAGCCCGTCCAGTTCCTGCAGCAGTTCGCGCTGGCGTTTGCTCAGCTTGCTGGGCGTCTGCACCTTGACTTCAACGAACAGGTCGCCCTTGCCGTGGCTGTTGACCACGGGCACTCCCTTGTGACGCACGCGGAAGGTGGCGCCGGATTGCGTGCCCTCCGGGATTTTCAGCAGGTGCTCGCCTTCCATGGTTGGCACCATGATCTCCGTGCCCAGCGCCGCCTGCGAGAAAGAAATGGGAATCACGCAGTGCAGGTCGTTGCCTTCGCGGTCAAAAAAGGCGTGCTCCTTCACGTGCAGCACAATGTAGAGATCGCCCGCCGGCCCGCCATTGGCTCCCGCCTCGCCCTGTCCGGCATAACGGATGCGCGTGCCATCTTCCACGCCCGCCGGCACCTTCACTTCCACCATTCGTTCCTGCAGCGTGCGTCCCTGGCCTTTGCACTTGGGACAAGGATCGGTAATCACGCTGCCTGCGCCCTGGCATGTGGGACACGTGCGCGCGATGCTGAAGAACCCCTGCTGATAGCGAACCTGTCCGCGGCCTCCGCAGGTGCGGCAGGTGACCGGCGCTTTGCCCGGCGCCGCGCCTGAGCCTTTGCAGTCCTCGCAAGCTTCGTGCCGCCGCACGCGCACCTGGGAGGTGACGCCGAATACCGCCTCGTCAAATTCCAGCGTCAAATCTTCGCGCAGGTCAGGACCGCGCTGCGCCCGGCTGCGACCCCGCCTGCTGCCGCCCCCGAACAGGTCCCCGAACCCAAAGAAGTCGCCGAATATGTCGCTGAAATCCTGGAAGATGGTGGCATCGAAGCCGCCGAATCCGCCCGCGCCCCCGCCAGCCGCCGCTCCCACGCCGGCATGCCCGAAGCGGTCGTACAGGGCGCGCTTCTGCGAGTCGGCCAGCACGCTATAGGCCTCGGTCGCTTCCTTGAATTTTTCCTCCGCGTCAGGATTCCCCGGATTGCGGTCAGGATGGTATTGCAGCGCCAGCTTGCGGTAGGCGCTCTTGACTTCCTGCTCGCTGCAGGTGCGGGCTACGCCCAGCACTTCGTAAAAGTCACGTTTGCCGTTACTGGTCGGAATAGTCAATCCTCGTATTGCTTTGAAATTTATTTCTTGGAATTGCGCGCCACCCGCACCATCGAGGGACGCAGCAGGCGATCCTTCAGCTTGTAGCCGCGCTGCAATTCATCCAGAACATGGTGGTCCGGCACCGTGTCGCTGTCCACCATTTCGATGGCCTCGTGCAGGCGCGGATCAAAAGGCTCACCCTTCGCCGGAATCGGGCGCAGGCCCAGCTTTTCCAGC
>DATJFA010000098.1:0-5812 GCA_035496015.1 Terriglobales bacterium
TGGTGTACGGGCCGCTGGCGCCGGATGGCACTCCCTCACCGTTGCCGCTCGTTAGCGCGAGCGCCAAGGATCCGGCGGGCTGGGTCGAGCCCGTGCCCAACCAGCAGCTCGCTTTCCGCACCACCGGTCAGTGCGAGACTGTTTCCCTGGTCCCGTTCTACAAAATTGCGGACCAGAAGTACGTCGTTTACTGGAAGGTGCGCGGCAGTTCGGCGTAGCTGCGTTGCCCCACGGCACGCTGGGCGCCAGTTCCCGCCCGTTTGCGCCAGCTCCCGCCCCTAGTGGCGCTTAACTCAGTCCCTTTTTGGGGGCGGCATAGTAAAGCCCAAGACGGAAGTCCTGGGTTAGCTTTGAATGTCGCCCGGCAACGGGAATTCGCTTGCCACGCGAATATTGGATACAGTATATAAGACTGCGCCCGGCCCCGCCCTGCCGGGTCTACAATGCCCCGTTCCGGCCAGCTTGATAACGGGCGGGACTCAACGCGAGGTGAATTCATGCTGACCGCCCGCTTTCGCCTGCTCTTGATCGTGCCTCTCGTTCTCTGCCTGGCCTTCGCTGCCTTCGCCCAGGAGGAGGACCACGAAAAGAAAGAGGAGGGTTTTCGCTTCCGCTTTGTCGGGCCCGCGATCGGCAACCGCGTCGCATCCATCGCCGGCGTGCCCGGCGATCCCGGCACCTACTACGCGGGCGCGGCCTCAGGCGGCGTGTGGAAATCAAGCGACGGCGGCAACCGCTGGGACCCCGTGTTCGATAAAGAGCCGGTGGCGGCCATCGGAGCGCTGGCGGTGGCGGCTTCCGACCACAGCATCGTCTGGGCAGGTACGGGCGAGGCTTGGGCGATCCGCGACACCGACGTGACCGGCAATGGCGTCTACAAATCCACCGACGCGGGCAAGACCTGGACGCACATGGGGCTGGACCAGACCGGCCGCATCGGCCGCGTCATCGTTAATCCGCAGAATGCCAACATCGTTTTCGTCTGCGCCCTGGGGCGACTCACCGGCCCGCAGCAGGAGCGCGGCGTCTATCGCAGCACCGACGGCGGCCAGCACTGGGACCGCGTCCTGTTCGCGGATGAGAACACCGGCTGCTCCGGCCTCTCCATGGACCCGCAAAATCCCCTCACCCTCTTTGCCGGCATGTGGCAGGCGGAAATGCACACCTATGCCGAACTCAGCGGTGGTCCGGGCAGCGGCATCTGGGTCTCCCACGATGGCGGCAGCAACTGGACTCGCATCCAGGGCCACGGCCTGCCCAAATCGCCGGTGGGCAAAATTGATGTGGCCGTCGCGCCCAGCGATTCCAGCCGCGTTTATGCCCTTATCCAAACCGCCGACCAGGGCTCGGTGTGGCGCTCCGACGACGGCGGCGAAAACTGGCAAGCCGTCAACTGGGATCGTGCCCTCATCGGCCGCGCCGGGTACTACATCCGGCTAGCTGTTTCCCCGCGCGACGAAAATGAAGTCCTGGTGGCCAATAGCGCCTTCCATCACTCCACCGACGGCGGACACACCTTCCGTCCCGTCCCCTGGGGCGGCGACACCCACGACATCTGGTTTGACCCCAAGAACGCCGACCGCTTCGTCATCACCGACGATGGTGGCCTGATCATCACCACCGTGCATGGCCGCGGCTTTCACCACGTTACCCTGCCCATCGGCCAGATGTATCACGTGGCCGTGGACAACCAGGTCCCCTACTACGTTTACGGCAACATGCAGGATGACGGCACCATGCGCGGGCCCGGCTCTTCGCCCCCGCCCGGCTATGGCGACAGCCCCGATGCCGGCTGGGATCACCACATGGGCGGCTGCGAATCCGGCTTCACCCTCCCCGACCTTACCGACCCCAACATCGTCTGGGCCACCTGCTATGGCGACGAAGTCACCCGCTGGGATGCGCGCAACAAGATGGCGCGCTCCGTCAGCCCCTGGCTGCATACCCTGGACTCGCCGCCCACCGCTATCAAGTACCGCTGCCACTGGACTCCGCCCCTGGCCATTGATCCCTTCGACCACAACACCGTTTATTACGGATGCCAGGTCATCTTCAAAACTTCCAACGGCGGACAGAGCTGGTCGGTTATCAGCCCCGACCTTTCTACCAACGACCCCAGCCACATCGTCTCCTCCGGCGGCATTGTGGGCGACAATCTCGGCCAGTTTTACGGAGAAGTGGTTTACGCCATCGCTCCCTCAACTATTCAGAAAGGCCTGATCTGGGCGGGCACGAACGACGGCCAGGTCTGGTACACCCGCGATGCCGGCGGCCACTGGAACAACGTGAGCAAGAACATCGCCGGCATGCCCGCTTGGGGCACAATAACCAGCATTCAGCCGTCATTTTTCGATCCTGGAACAGCCTACATCTCGGTTGACCTCCATCTGATGGACAATCGCGATCCCTACATCTATAAGACGGCGGACTTCGGGCGCTCCTGGAAGCTTATAAGCTCCAATCTGCCCAACAGCCCGCTGGCTTATGTGCGCGTGGTTGCTGAAGACCCCAACCAGAAGGGCCTGCTCTTCGCGGGCACGGGCAACAGCCTTTATTACTCGCTCGACGACGGCCGCCACTGGACCAACCTGCAGGAAGGCCTGCCCCATTCCACCGTTTCCTGGGCGGTAGTGCAGCGCAACTTCCACGACCTGGTGGTTTCCACCTACGGCCGCGGCATCTACATTCTCGACGATATTTCGCCGCTGGAGCAGATGGCGCGCAAGCAATCGGAAAGCGGCGTGCGCCTATTCGCCACCCGTCCCGCTTATCGCTTCTTCCGCATGGGCCGCGCCTTCGTGACCTATTCCTTGCCGCAGGCGGCCAAAGATCCGGTGAAGGTTGCCATCCTCGATTCCGGCGGCAAAGTCATCCGCGAACTGAAAGCGCCGGGCAAACCCGGCATGAACCGCATGGATTGGGACATCCATTACGAGGGCCCGCGCGTGGTCGCCTTGCGCACCGCTCCCGAAGTTAACCCCCACATCTGGCAGGAGCCGCGTTTCTGGGGCAAGGATTCGCGCCCCGTCACCCACTGGGGAATCTCCGAGCATCTGCTTGGCCCTATGGCCGCTCCCGGCAAGTACACCGTGCGTCTCACGGTTGACGGCCACACTTATACCGAACCGCTGGAAATCGTGCGCGATCCGCGCGCTCCCGCCACCGACGCCGAGATTCAGGCCTCGGTGAAGCTGCAACTCCGCATTCGCGATGAGGTCAGCGAAGTGGCCGACATGGTCAACCGCCTGGAATGGATGCGCAAGCAACTGAACGACGTCACCGGCATGCTGCGCGCCGAGAAGGGCAATCCCGAGCTCATCCAGAGCGCCGAAAAAACCGGCAAGCAGATGGAAGATGTGGAGTACAAGCTGGTTTCCAAGTCTCTCACTGCCAGCGATGACAAGTATTACGTGGAGAGCTATAAGGTGTATTACAACCTGCTCTGGCTGAATGCCGAGGTCGGCCCCGGCGCCGGCGACGTGGCCGGGGGCACCGACTTTCCGCCCACCGACACCGAGTACTCCCTACTCAGCGACATTGAAAAAGACCTGGCGGCGGCGAAAGTCGAATACGCAGCTCTTATGGACAAGAGCCTGCCCGCGTTCAACCGCGCCCTGCTGGAGCACGGCGTGATACCGCTGCCCGGCGCGGCCCCCGCTGTGGAGGTCAGCGCTCCCGCCGCCGCAGGCAAGTCGAAGCAGGAGGTTAGCCACCAACGATAAGGTTGCGCTTCTTTTCTGTCATCCCGAGCGAGCGCGAGGCGAGCTTGCGAGCTGAGCGCGAGTCGAGGGACCTTGTGCTTCCCGCAACTCGGGGCACTGTGGGGCAAAGTGAGCTCTAACGCAAACACCTACGATGTTGTCATCATCGGCGCCGGCATTGTCGGCGCCGCTTGCGCGCGCGAGTGTGCCCACGCTGGCCTGCGTGTCGCCGCGGTCGAAGCCGACTATGTTGGCGGCGGCGCTACCTCCGCCGGCATGGGCCACATCGTCGTCATGGACGACTCCGAGCCGCAGTTTGCCCTTACCCGCTACTCCCAGCAGCTCTGGCTCGAGCTTGCCCCCGAACTCCCGCCCGACGTGGAATACATGGACTGCGGCACCCTCTGGATCGCCGCCGACGACCAGGACATGCAGGAAGTGCGCCGCAAGCAGCAATATTACGGCGCTCGTCGCGTGCCCACGGAAATCCTCGACCCTCACGCCTTGTACGAAGCCGAGCCCCATCTTCGCCCCGGCCTTGTCGGCGCTCTGCTCGTCCCGGAAGACCTGGTCATCTACGCCCCCTGCGCCGCCCGCTTCCTTATGCGCCAGGCGCGGGCTCATTCCTGCGATCTTTATTTGGACCGAGTGACGGAAATCCGCGACGATGGCGTGGTTCTTCAGAAGGGCGGCACGCTTAGTGCCGGCACCGTGATTAATGCCGCCGGCACCTGGGCTCCCGAACTCACGCCCGGCCTGGAAATGCGCCCGCGCAAAGGCCACCTCATCATCACCGACCGCTATCCCGGCTTCGTTCGGCACCAGTTGGTGGAACTTGGCTACTTGAAGAGCGCGCACGTGCTCACCGCCGAGTCTTTCGCCTTCAACGTACAGCCGCGCGTCACCGGCCAGCTGCTTATCGGCTCTTCGCGCCAGTTTGGCGTGGAAGGAAAGGGAATTGACAATCACATTGTGGCCGGCATGCTGGCCCGCGCCTGCGAATACCTGCCGGAACTGGCGAAGATGTCGGCCATTCGCTGCTGGACCGGCTTTCGGGCGGCTACCGCGGACAAGCTGCCCGTGATCGGCAAATGCCCGGGCCGCAAGAATCTTTATCTTGCCACCGGCCACGAGGGCCTCGGCATCACCACTTCGCTGGCAACAGGTCGCCTGCTGCTCGACCAGCTTCTGCAGCGCACGCCCGCCATTCCCGTTGAGCCTTACTCGCCGAGTCGCGATATGGAGGTTGCTCATGCGTGACGCGGTGCAGATGAAGGTAAATGGCGTAACCGTGCGCGTGCCCCGCGGCTCCACGGTTGCCGCAGCAGTTTTGCTCGCCGGCCGCTCCACTTTTCGCCGTTCCGTATCAGGCGAGCTGCGCGGTCCTCTATGTGGGATGGGAATCTGTTTTGAATGTCGTGTGGCGGTTGATGGCCAGCTCCACGTGCGCAGTTGCCAGATGCTCTGCCGCGAAGGCATGGAGGTCACGCTGAGTGAGTGAGCGTCGCGAATTCGATGTGCTGGTGGTCGGCGGAGGCCCGGCTGGCATCGCTGCCGCGTGTTGCGCCGCCGAAGCCGCCTTGCGCGTCGCCATCGCTGACGACAATCCCGCCCTGGGTGGCCAGATCTGGCGCGCCGAGCATGCTTCGCCCAGCACCAAAGAGGCCACGTTCTGGTACCAGCGCGTGAAAGATCTTGGCGTCGAACACCTCCCCGGCACGCGCGTGTTCGCCCAGTCGGATGCCCACACTTTGATTGCTGAAACCGACCGCGGCGTCTGCGAGATTGCCTTCCAAAATCTGATTCTTGCCACCGGCGCCCGCGAGCGTTTCCTCCCGTTTCCTGGCTGGACTCTGCCCAACGTGATGGGCGCGGGCGGCCTGCAGGCACTGGCCAAGTCGGGATGGAATGTGCGCGGCCGTAAAGTCGTGGTCGCCGGCACCGGCCCGCTTCTGCTTGCCGTGGCCGCTCACCTCAAACAATATGGCGCCGATCTCCGCCTCATTGCCGAGCAAGCATCGTGGCAACAGCTGGTCCCATTCGCGCTCAGCCTCTGGCGACTCCCGTCTAAATTGAAGGACGCCCTTTCTCTGCGCCGGCAGTTGCTCGGC
>DATJFA010000099.1:0-7333 GCA_035496015.1 Terriglobales bacterium
CTCAGCATCCGGCCTGACGTACAGCAGATCTCCTCCGCCGCGCCACCCACGCGCGGCAAAGTCGTAACGCTTGACCCAGAACGCAAGACCTGGGGAACTCTCCTCGTAGGGATAGGCGAAGATGAGGACATCAGACTTGAAGTTGCTGTCCAGGAATCTCTTCGCATCTTCTACCTGAACCTCTTCGTTCACCCTGGTGAGCGTTGCGGGGTGCTCATGGCTGACGGAGTGATTGCCAATTTCATGTCCTTGTCGTTGCGCCCTCCTCCAATCGTCTAGCCGGGTGAGTTTAGAGACAGTGAGGAAGAAGGTGCCGCGCAGATGGCGCCGGTTCAGCAATGGGACAACGCGATCCAGCTGCACGCTGTCGGCATCGTCGAAGGTAAGCGATACTGCAGCCCTGTGACCGTTCCAGGGCAACACCTGGAGCGTTGGGGTTTGTGCGCAGCAGCAGGCAACCAGAAAGCTGCACACCAATCCTGCTTCGAATATTTTTCTCATCAACTTATGGGCGCAGAGCTCGCGGGGATCTACCCCCGTCAATTGGGGGAGGCCCGCACGAGTGCAATGGCAGTGCCAATACGGGGCACTGCCGCAAGAGAAACTCACGCCCTGGCCCTCCGTCTGGGGCATGGAAGCAACTTCCACAAACGCAACAACTTAGCGTTCCGCCGTGAGGCCGCACCCAGACGCGTTCGCGAATTGCAGATTACTTTTAGAGGGAAGATGCGGTTACGTTGGTAACTTCAGCTCTAAATGGCGAAGGAGGGAGATTTTCATCCCGAGAGGTAAACATGTTCCACAGTACTGACAGTATTGATTGCCCGCCGCATCACCGGATATCAGGCCCCGTGCAGCATGGTCGGGGGCGCCGGTGATATCAAGCACTCCTTTGCCGACATCTCCCTGGCAGAAAACACCTGGGCTACCCCCCAGCGTAGGCTTCGAAGGTCTCAAGCGCACCGTAGCCTGGTACCGGGAGCAATCGTGGTAGTGGCCGGGCTCTGGTAGTCCGTTGCGCGGCATTGGCGAATTAACGTCGGTGCAGTACTTCCGTAGCAGTGAGCACCAGTCATATTGGCCAAGGCCAGCCTGTTCGCGATCAACTCAGCTTCCCGCTCCCTTTGTTTCGGAAGCAGCGTCACCTGGGGTTTTTCGCTGCCCCGCGTGATCTGGTGTTTTAAACAAACGACTTAGTGGCTTTGTTTTGAACTTTTTCATTCTCATGCGGGCATTGTTTTTCGAACCAAGCCCTCCGGCTCCTTGACCTTCCACGGAATCGCGACCAGCACAATCAACATGGTCCCCTGACCGGCGTGGAACGTTCTCAATTGGCGAAGAAGCAGACGAAGAAAATGGGGGAATAGCCGAATGGGATTTTTGAGTGGCCCGTATTCTTTGCCCAAAAGATTGTTGCCGGACTTATTGGCCTGAGGTTCCACTTGCAGTAATCAGCCTATACAGCTTCCAAGCTTGGGAGCAAAAGTGGAAAACCACTCGTAAGTACCACATATACAATTGGAAACGCCTAATGTTCTTTCGAGAAGTTGGTGACAATTGGGGATCGAGTGGCAGCCCTTCAAATGCTTCGTCGACTTGGCTCGCCAACTTATCCGCCCGACGCGCCAGGCGAAGGATCACGGTGGCTACCTGATGTCCTACTACTTCGACATCAGAAGCTTTATCTCTGCGCTTTTGTCCCGGCAATCCTTCGTCTGTGCTCATTTCCAACAACCAGCGTCAGGTCTGGCACCGCGAGGAGCACGGTCCGGGTCCCGGCACCGAAGCGGGAACGCCTTCCGACCCGTCGATCGTCAGTACTTCTCCCTTCCGGCCGCTTACTGCCTCTCGCGCTTCTTGCCTCTCGAAAGCTTTTGGTATTCTCGGAATGCTCGATAGAATCTCCGTTCTGCTGCGCCTGGCCACGCATGGCGGAGCCAGCGGGATTCACGAACTTTGCGTGGAGCTGCACCTGGCTGTCATCACCCCTGCCTGTCGCCTCCACTTTGTCCTTGCGCTCTGATTGGCTGGACTTTCCTGTGCTAAGGCTCAGCTCCTGGCATGGCCAATCATTGGGATCAGCAGGGCCGAAGTGGGAAAGATCCAGAACATCATGATCCTGTAGCGCCGCTTCCACCGCCGCATTTCCGGGGCTATGGTTGTTGTAGATTTGCCGATCGAGCTTTAATGAAGGGCCATAGCGGAAAAACTCCGCAGCGACGATCTCCGCCATCATGCCCCCAGCGACGTCTTTCCGGCCGCGCGTCCTCTGTAGGGCTTTCCGCAATGCTCCGTAGCTGTCTTCTTCTTCTGCATTCTTAAACCGAAGGTTTTTTGCAAAAATTCCCATTTCTCTGCGTTTCCACTCACGATTTGTTTTCCTCGCTGAGTCCGCGGACCGCTTGATTTAGCCGCGTTCTTTCGGTTGGCGGCGACGACAGCATCGTTCACAGTTCTCTTAATTTTCACCGTTCCCGCCCATACGGCCAAAACATCGAAAGTCAGGACAGCTAACCGGCACGCCAGTCCAGGGTGGGAACCGCATGTCGGCTCGTTATGAATTGATGTTAAGCAAAGGTCCTGAGCATTGTCCTTCATAAGCGGAGAGCAGCGGATTTTATGAAACTCGCTTTGGTGGGTGGCCACCTGCAGCCAATGAGCTTAGGAAGATTCCTCCGTGACCCTGCCGCAAACGGCGGAGTGTGCATTGGCCAAGGCTTCGGGAGTGACGGAGAATCGTGGAGCTAGCCACTTATATGTTGCCGCGACGGCATTTCTCTTCCTTCGGCAAGCCAACGAGCGCCTGCTGGGCTTGGTAGAAATTGCCTGTGACCAGCGTCAAGCCGAGCACTTTGGCCGTCGTACCTAGAAAGCGGTCGGCGGGATCGGGGTGTGGTAACGGCAGCTCTTGCGCTGCGAGCACGATTTCGTGTGTGAGATGCGCTTCCAGCAGATCACCGGTGGCAGTTCCAGCAGCGTTCCAAGGCCTCGTGAGCAGCCACAGCACAAGCCGCAAGCTCCGCCGTATTCTTTGTCTAAGGCCGGTGAGGATGCGCAAGTTCTGGCAGATGTGGGACCTGCTGGCATCCTTTATCCGGATCAGCTCATCAGTATTCCTGTTTTCAGTGGCACTGTCGCAGAGTTTACAGGTTTAACTTTGTGATGTCGCTTGGCGCAGGCTGCTCGTTTGCTCAGTAACGAACCATCGTGTATAAAAGTTCAAGTATTGATCGCTTGAGAAGCATCTGGTTCGCATAACGGTGCGCCTGAATCAGTACCAGGCGCGTTCCCATTTAACTTACCTGCTGCCCACTCGTCGCCAGTGCCGAGGTGTGCCCTGCCAGAGGGTCGCGCGGCCATGCCTGTGCTTCACCAACTTGCTGACGGGAGGACGTATCCGTGAATCGCTGCCGAATGCTCTATTTAATCGTCTTGCTCACTTGGGCATTCACTGGCATGGCTAAGAGCCAAGTTGACGTTACCACCAATCACAACGATGCTGCGCGTACCGGCGCTAACCTGCAGGAAAAGATTCTTACCACTTCGAACGTGAAGGTCAGCAGCTTCGGCAAGCTTTTCTCCTGGGGGGTCGACGGGGATATTTATGCCCAGCCACTCTACTTGTCCGATGTGGCGGTACCAGGACACGGCCGGCGCAACCTAGTTTACGTCGCGACGGAACATAACAGCGTCTATGCTTTTGACGGCGATGCGCAAACCCAACCGATATGGAAAGTGAACCTGGGGTCGGCGGTGCCCAGTGAGGATATCTGCCAGGTCTTGGACGGCGCGTCCTCGTGCCAATATACCGACCTGGTGCCCGAAATCGGCATAACGAGTACTCCTGTCATCGATACTACTAGCGGAACCTTGTACGTCGTAACCAAGAACAAGACCGGGAACGAATACGAGTTCGTGCTGCACGCACTGGATATAGCTACAGGAGCGGAGAAATTTGGCGGTCCGGTGCAGGTGACGGCGTCGGCCCAGGGCAGCGGAGCCGGGAGCAAGGGTGGAACCTTGAGTTTCGACCCGCTGCTCCACCTCAATCGACCCGGTCTGTTGCTGCTCAACGGGGTGGTTTATATTGCATTTGGCGCTGTGGGCGACGTCCCGCCCTTCCATGGGTGGGTAATGGGCTATGATGCCACGACGCTGCAGCAGGTGGCAGTATTCAACGCCAGTCCCGACGGTGAAGGAGCGGGCATCTGGGCCAGTGGGCAGGGTCTGGCAGCTGAAGGCGACAGCATCTTTCTGGCGACCGGGAATGGAACTTTCGACGGAAACAGCAGCGGACGAGATTGGGGTAGCAGTTTTCTGCGCTTAAACGCTTCGCAAGGGCTCGCAGTGGCTGATTACTTTACTCCTCATGAGCAGGGCTACCTGACCTCGGCGGACCTGGACGTGGGCGGGAGCGGGCCGATGCTGCTGCCCGACATGGATCTGGTGCTCGGTGTGGGCAAAGATGGAGTGCTGCGAATGATGCAAAAGGGCCAGTTCGGCAAATACAACGCCGCTTTCAATAATGATGTGCAGGAATTCCAGCCATTCAGGTTTTTTTTGGGCGCGCCGGTATTCTGGAATGGCCCGCACGGACCGGCGATCTACCTGTGGGGAGTTGGAGGTTCTCTGACACAGTACGGCATTGCAGGCGGCAACCTAGAGACAAGGCCGCTGTCGCAGAGCAGTACGAGCGCGGCGGACATTTCCGACAGCGTTCCTCTATCACTGTCGGCCAATGGTGCGGAGCAGGGGAGCGGCATTGTATGGGCCACAGCTGCCCTCTCGCAAGGCAGCGGCGGGGGCAACCTGGCAGGGATCCTGCGCGCCTTCGATGCTGACGACCTGTCGGTCGAGCTATGGAACAGCAAGCAAAACGCCCAGCGCGACGAGCTGGGAAACTACGCCAAGTTTGCTCCGCCGACCATCGCCAATGGTAAAGTGTACGTCCCCACCTTTTCCGGACAGTTGGTGGTATACGGACTCACCAGCGGTGACTTCAGCCTGAAGACAGATGACAAGGTGGAGCTGGGGATAGGACAATCTGCCAAAGCGACCGTGCAAGTTATACCCCAAGGTGACGGACTGACCAGCCCGGTGGCGCTCTCCTGTTCCGGGCTGCCACCAGGACTGAGCTGCCGCTTCTCGCCATCGTCGTTGCCGGCCGGGTCGAAGCCCATGCAAACTACACTCACGGTAACCACTGATTCGACTTCGGCCACAAACAGGAGCTTTCCGAAATCATTCCCGGCCACCGGGTTTTTGCTTGTCGGATGGTTCGTGAGTGCGGCGCCGCTAACAGGAAAACGCTGGCGGCGTGCAGTGTTGCTGGTTTTGTTCGGTCTGGCTGCAACAGGCCTGCTGACGGGGTTCGGGTGCGGCGGAGGAGCCACCAGTCCTCCTCTCGGCGGCCCGGTTTCCGCACTGCCCAGCAGCAGCAAGTTTGTGGTCGCGGCGACTTCAGCTGGTATCGAACACAGGCGCACCATCAGCCTGCTGGTTCATTAGGCCCGCCATTGAGCTACTTGCGGGCCAGGCCGAGCACGCTCAGGAAAAAGCTAAAAAGAACTTGGACTACGCGGGGTTGCGGCAGCAACCATGAACCTGCCACCAGGTTTGCAAACATCAGCAGCAGGGTAGGATAGAGAAATAACCAACGCACTTAGAGCAGCATGAAGCGCAGGTGTCGCCGGCTATCCCGTCCAGTTTCTAAGGTGAAGGCGGCGCTCACGTTAGTTGGGAGAGAAGGTCGTGGGCACCTCACTGACCCGGATCCCAATCAGCCCGGCTTTCACCACCATTTGGCTGGTAAATTCCATACCGGTCGTGCGCATGCCAAGGCGCGTAGCTGGTCTTGCTGAAAGCCGCAAGCCGCAGTGGAAGTCGCCGCGGCGGGTATGGAAGAACACTCTGCCGCGGAAAGAAAGCACCGGATTGCCAACATAGCGGTGCAGGAAAAGCATAACACCGAGCTGGATACCGCCCGCAAGCGATTCCATCACCAGGTCGTAGCCTTCACGGAGCTTCTCCAAGAACGGGAGAATGTGGCTAAACGTAGGTATCGTCGCAGTCGCCTATGACGATGTATTTTCTCGTCGCCACAGCAATGCCTCCATCAGGACGCTGCCATATCCTTTGGCCCTCAATACGAGTGACCCGTGCCCATTGTTCTCGGCGACGGGACAGGGTTTACGAACCGTGGCATGTCGGCAAGGACAGGGATGGGGGCTGCCGCCAACAGCGGTTATGCCACGACGACAGCGGCATTGCTGGGAGTGATTTGCGCCCCGGAGCCGAAAAAGCAACGACGAACGTGTTGTTGGAGCTGCTCGTATTCTGGCCGTCTGTCGGGTTGCCGGCGTTATACACAGAGCCTTCTTTTGCCCCGAATCGCGTTCACCGCTGTATGCCGCCCAGCCGATTTTGTCCTTCAGCCTGATAAAGCACTGCACCAACAATGGGCGTTGACGGAAAAGCTGCAGGCTGCTTTATTAGAAAAACTCCAACAGTGCTGTTTTTCCTGGCGTTATCAACCGGCAAGGAAATGTCGTGGTTGGGGGCGACCCCCGTGTCGGGGCTTCCCGCTTGAAGCGGTTGCAGCGCACGGGGAATCGCGGAGGCAGTGATGCAAGGCATGAAGGCGACTATTGCGGAGCGCGAGTCGAGAGTGGGCGTAGTAGAGGGTTCCGAGAGTAGTTTCTCGGAGCTTTGGCTTTGCTCTGGTTGCAATACCAGGTTTTGGCACCTGGGCGTGGCACCAAGACATTGTCCAGCTTGCGGGGCAGAACTTGCGGCGTCCTGGAAATCTTAGCCGTGCGGCGGAAGTGCTTGTGAGATTCCCGTGACTCGGCTGGTCAAGAGAGTGGATGAGCGCGTGGGCTACACCACCGTGCTACGCACGGCCGCGGTGCTGGTGAAGGAAATTAGGCCTGCCCGGTGCATAAATGCGTGGGGATCCCGCTCCCCAGCATCAGCTGTCAGGCCCGCCATTAGCAATCCCTGAATTCTTCCATCTGGGACTATATCGGGCGTAAGTTTGTGGTGGCAGCCGAATTCTGTACCCACACGGAATTGGTTTGCAAGAACACAGGCGGTATGTGACTGGTTTTGAAAATTTTCTACTCTACCTGATTTCTCAACGGGTTAACAACCGGAAACCGTGGCTTCCTGCGCCGCCATCATCGGAGCGGTAAACAGCGCGATTCAGCAGGGAGTGGATTCCAGGATCCGTGAACTGGCGGAGGAACATCTGGATCGAGTCAGCATCGAACTCATTGGGGAGGCGGCGCGACAGAATGATAGCCTGGCGTTCCGCGTTTTCGACCGCGCAGTG
>DATJFA010000100.1:0-2883 GCA_035496015.1 Terriglobales bacterium
ATCGCGCGTCAGCGCACGCGTCAGGTGCTGAGTGGCTTCGATCAGCAGTTTCTCATCCCCGGAAGAACTGCGCTGGTATCCCTGGATGAATTCCGCGTAGGCCAGCGGATCGCGGCTGTAGCGCGGACGCGCTTCCGAGCCGGGCGGGCGCAGTGGCCGCTTCAGCGCGCGCGCCGTCTGCGCCGCGATTTCATCAATGTGGGCAAAGGCGTGTTTCGCGTCGAATGAAAACTTGCTGCTGAAGCAGCTGCCCTGGGTGTGGCCATCCAACAGCTCCACCGATAAGCGCGCCTCCGTCTTCGAGATCTGAACCGCGCCCTGCAGCACGAAGCGAATGCCCAGCCGCGACGCTGCGTCCTGAGCCGTCACGCCCGCGGGCACATCCGCCACGGCCGAAGCCGGCAGCACATCCACATCTTCCATGTTGCCCAGGCGGGCGGTGAGCGCGTCCGCCAACGCCAGGCTGAGCGCATTGTCATGGCCGGCATCGCCCAACACGCGCAGTGGCAGCACGGCCAGCGCGGGCCGCTCGGCTCGCCAGGACATATCCTGCACCATCACCGGCGGGACGCCCTTGGCTTCCTCCAGGCTCTTCGTCGGGTAAAGGGGACCAATCACGCGCATCGGTCCAACGAAGCGGTAGCCCTTGCCGATTACAGTTTCCAGGAATCGCGGCTTGGCCGTGTCGTCACCCAGAGCGCGGCGGATTTTGCGCACCAGGTTGTTAATGTTTCGTTCTGCGTCAATGAGCGACGCTGACTGCCACAGCCTGCACTCGATGTCTTTTCGGGAGACTAGCTGCTCACGCCGGCCCACCAGGAAGATCAGCAGCTCCATGCCCTTTTTTTCGAGCTTTACCCGGCGGCCCCGCCGGCGCAACTCGTAGCGGCCCAGGTCAAGCTCCGCGTCTTGTGGCTTCCTGCTGCCCATTTCACCTGCCAGAAGATAAGTCCATCGTTTCCAGTGAGCTACAAAGATACACCAAAAATACATAAAAGTTATCTCGGGCTTATTGAATGGCAGCCGGAATGCTGCCATAGTGCTTTCCCAATCAGTGAACCTGGTTTCTAAAGGAGAAGGCTTATGAAACGGAACCTGTGCTTGGGGCTGGTTTTAGCGCTGGTGGCAGGAGTCTGGTGGGTAGGACATTCCCGGAGTGTGCTGGCGGCTCCCATGCCCAAAAATGCGTTTACTCCAGATGCGGTGCAATACGGGGCAGCGCCTCCCTTTGTGCCGCCGGGCGCGCAACTGGCGGTGCTGGAAGGCAATCCTATGGCCTCCAGCGGCGACTACACGGTGCGCCTGAAGATGCCCGACGGATACCGCATTGCGCCGCATTGGCATCCCAAGCGCGAGAACGTCACCGTCGTCGAGGGAACGCTCAAGGTCGGCATGGGCGATCGCTTCGACGAAAGCAGCATGGCGAGTTTCCCCACGGGCAGCTTTGCGTACCTGGATCCGGATATGCACCACTATGTGCAGGCTAGCGGAGAGGTGGTGGTTCAGATTCACGGCATGGCGCCGGTGCAGTTCAATTACGTGAATCCCAAGGATGACCCCAGCCGGAAATAACTGCTAACAAAACATCACAACCAAGCCGCCCCAGAACGGGGCGGCTTTCTTGTGCCAGGCCGTACAATGGCTCGCTTATGCAGAACGATGGTTCGCAAACGCCTTCAGCGGGCATGACGAGGCGGGACTTTGTGCGCCAGGCCGGCAAGGTTTCCACCTTGGTTGCCGCGGGAGTTATCCTTGGCGACGTGAGCGGCACGGCCAAACAGCAAGTGTCCCCTGGCTCCGACGTGGTGATGATGAGTGCCGGCGAGCTCTCCCACGCTATCCGCGCCCGCCGGGTTTCCTGCCAGGAGGTGATGACCGCCTACCTGGCGCACATCGAAGCGCTGAATCCCAAAGTGAACGCCATTGTCTCGCTGCAGCCGCGCGAGGCGCTGATGAAGCAGGCGGCGGAGCGCGATGCCGAGCTGGCGCGCGGCCAATACCGGGGATGGATGCATGGCTTCCCGCACGCGGTGAAGGATCTGGCCGCCACGCGCGGCATTCGCACCACCTGGGGCTCGCCACTGCTGGATACGGTGCCTGACTACGACTCAATTTTTGTGGAGCGGCTACGCCGCGCCGGGGTCATCATCATCGGCAAAACGAATGCTCCCGAGTTCGGACTGGGCTCGCAGAGCTACAATCCGGTTTTCGGTACTACTCTTAACGCTTACGACCAGTCGAAGTGCGCCGGGGGCAGCAGCGGCGGCGCCGCCGTCTCGCTGGCCTTGCGCATGCTGCCGGTAGCCGACGGCAGCGACATGATGGGCTCGCTGCGCAATCCCGCCGCCTTCAACAACGTGCTCGGCTTCCGCACCTCCTTTGGCCGCGTGCCTTCAGGGGGCGAAGAGCTGTTTCTGGAACAATTGAGTGTGAACGGGCCCATGGGGCGCACCGTGAGCGACGTGGCCATGCTGCTTTCCGTGATGGCCGGGCCTGATCCGCGCGCGCCGCTCTCGCTGGAGCAGGACCCCAGCGTTTTTGCGGAGCCACTGAAGCGCGACTTCAAAGGCACCCGCCTGGCGTGGCTGGGCGACCTTGGCGGACACCTGCCCATGGAGCCCGGCATCGCCGACCTCTGCCGTGCTTCCTTCAAGGCGTTTGAGGCTGCAGGCTGCACGATAGAGGAAGCGCAGCCGGATTATTCCGCCGATCGAATGTGGGACACCTGGGTCACGCTGCGGCACTGGCTGCTGGCGGGCGACATGCTGGAGCTCTACCAGGATGTTGCCAAGCGCAAACTGATGAAGCCGGAAGCGCAGTGGGAGGTGGAAGGCGGGCTCAGGCTCAGTGCAGTGCACGTGTACAACGCCTCGCGCGCCCGCT
>DATJFA010000101.1:0-14358 GCA_035496015.1 Terriglobales bacterium
CTTAATGCGGAACCGGCGCGGCACTAGGCGCGATGCGCTCGCGCGGGCGGCGGCAGGGAGGAAGAGGGGGTGAGGAGGCTAACTCCGAAGAACGGCGTAACGGATCAACCTACTACGAAACTCTCAATGCCTCTGCCTCTAGTTTTTCTTCCGACTCGCGAATCTTCTCTACAAACCAGTTTCCGACTACCGTCTCCAACCTCAAATGCAAAAGAAGTTCGCTTGTGGTTAGTCGCCGCCAAGCGCTGAGCCGATCGGGAAAAGTGCGACCGGCTGGGTCAAGTGTGCGAAATTCGAGGTCGCGATCCGTCAGTCGATAGTCGCTTATGGGCTGGCCAGCGATTTCGATACGAAGATTCGTGATTTGCATAGAACCTCCTATGCTGCCTTTGGAGGAACATGGTCCTTCCTACTGTGTTGCTTCGAGTTGCAGGATCCCATAGCTTTGTCAGCCCACCTGAGATATCTCTGGATTTCAATAACGTTGGTGTGCGTGACATGCTCCTGCACTTCCGTGCCATTGGACGTGGGAGGCGTGGGTTTTATACGAGCGAGGATTTCGGAAGCGAGGATCGGGGCCGTCGGTGGGAGCCTACTCTCGCGGCTGACTTTCTTTTGCATGCCGCCTGGTCGTTTTCTATGGGCCCAGATTCTATGATGACACCCCATGTCGAAACGGGTTGCCAGTGGTAACAATAGATATCAACCGAAGTCATCGCCCCAGTATTGTTGCACTTTGGTGGACGCCGGATCAGATACCGCCGGGCGCGAGCACAGCGAGCGCGCAGCGCCATGGACCACCGGATCGGGTCCACTCACTCGGAGCAATCGTCCGGGCAGGTTTTCGGGCCAGTTCTACGCCTTCCAGCACGGCGCGGGAAGGCCGCTTGCACTCCGTATCTCAGGTCAGCTCTCGTTAGCAGGTGGGATACCCGATGGGTTGCAGTTCGCAGGGGGAGGGACATGGACCTCGGTCCGGCTTCGCAGCAGCCAGGAAACAAGATGGCCGGGCAGTGACATCTCACGTGTAGCGTCAGCCCAGGTCGAGGTGGCAGCAGGCCGCGACGCTGGCGTAAAATCCTTGGGGCCTTGCGTGCATTTGCTTTGTAGTCAAAGTTTCTGAGCTCGTTCAACCATCCAATGTAAGACGTAATGATTGAGAGCCATCTTAGAATGTCAATGAGAACAAAGCGTTCCAGTGAGTCTCACGCGAGCACCGGAGTCGCCGGACTCGATCACGTGCTGATTGGCGGTTTTCCCCGAGATCATCTGTACCTGGTAGAAGGTGACCCAGGCACCGGCAAGACAACGATGGCGCTTCAATTTCTGTTGGAAGGTCGCGAGCGCGGGGAAAGCGGCCTATATGTCACACTGTCGGAGTCGAAAAACGAGCTGGTGCAAATCGCCGCTTCACACGGCTGGAATCTTGACGGAGTTGCTATATTCGAGATGACACCCACGGAGGCCGAACTATCCCCAGAAGCGCAGTACACCGTCTTCCATCCGTCGGATGTGGAACTGAGCGACACCACAAACTCCATTTTGAAGCAGGTTGACGAAGCAAGTCCAAGCCGCGTTGTATTCGACTCTCTTTCAGAGTTGCGCTTGTTGGCCCGCGATGCTCTGCGCTACCGCCGCCAGATTCTTGCCTTAAAGCGGTACTTTTCCGGTCGGAAGTGCACAGTGCTGATGCTTGATGACCGCACCTCCGAAGCACATGATTTGCAAGTGCAAAGCATTGCGCATGGAGTGATCGTGATGGAGCGTCTAGATCGCGAATTTGGCGTTAACCGCCGACGCCTTGAGGTTCGCAAGCTGCGTGGTGCCAGGTACTCCGAAGGCTTTCATGACTTTACTATCGACACAGGAGGCATAGTGCTGCACCCGCGCCTCATCGCCGCCGAACACACAGGGTCTGGCAGGCGAGAGCCGGTTCCAAGCGGCTTGCAGGAATTGGACGATCTGCTTGGCGGCGGCATTGACACTGGAACAAGCACACTGCTCATCGGCCCGGCGGGCGCGGGCAAGTCTACGGTCGCCCTGCAATACGCGATTACAGCCGCAAACCGCGGCCAAACCGCGATGGTGCTTAGCTTCGACGAAACATTGGCCACCGTACTCGGGCGCGCCACAAGTTTCGGTATGCCCCTGCAGAAACACCTTGATTCGGGAACTATGCTGGTGCAGCAAGTCGATCCGGCTGAGCTTTCGCCGGGAGCTTTCGTAACACTGATACGTGATGCGGTTGAGAACCGGTCCGTTCGTCTACTCATCATCGACAGCCTTAATGGTCTATTGAACGCTATGCCCGGAGAACGCTATTTCACCTTGCAACTGCATGAGCTACTTTCCTACCTGAGTCAGTTAGGTGTCGCAACCCTCATGACCGTAGCACAACAAGGCGTTATGGGTGTCGCCATGAACAGCCCGGTCGATATTACCTATATTGCGGATACTGTGATCCTGTTCCGTTATTTCGAAGCTGGTGGCGCTATTCGCCATGCCATATCAGTCCAGAAAAAGCGAAGCGGCATGCATGAGTGTTCGATACGCGAGCTGACGTTCCGATCCGGCAAGTTGCAAATTGGCCCCGCACTGTCTGAGTTCGAAGGTGTGTTAACGGGTTTGCCGACGTTTGTGGGCGGGCGCAAGGACCTTGCCTGATATGCACGCCTCACTACATACATTTCCGGCGGCTAACGCCGGGCACGATGACATCTCCCGGATGGAATTGCGGGTTCTCATCAGTGCGCCTACCGGTCGCGATGCATCTCTGATCGTCAATCTGCTCAGGAGTGCTGGTTTGGCTGCCGAGGCATGTTCGGGGTATGACCACGTCGAGCAGCAGATGACGTGCGGAGCAGGTGCGGTCATCATTGCCGAAGAATCATTGCGCGAACAGGACGTCGAGCGCCTGCGGTCCTTCCTGATGCGGCAACCGTCGTGGTCGGATTTTCCACTCATTTTGCTCACCAAAGGCGGCAAGGTCTCGCCTGCGACGGTGTGTCGCAACGAAGCATACGTTCTGCTGGGAAACGTGCTGCTGCTGGAGCGCCCCGTCCGTCCGGAAACACTGATCAGCACAGTGCAGGGAACACTCCGAAGCCGAAAACGACAATACGAGATCCGCAATTACCTGCTTCAGCAGGCACAAGCGGAAGCTGCCTTGCGTCAGACGGAAAAGCTGGCAGTCACTGGACGGTTGGCGGCTACCATCGCCCACGAGATCAATAATCCTCTTGAGGCAGTTACAAACCTGCTTTTCTTGTTGCGATCCCATATTCGCGATTCTGGGACGGAGTACCTCAATACGGCCGAAAGCGAAGTGGAACGCATCGCCAACATTACAAAACAAACTCTGGCTTTTCACCGCGAAAACGGAAAGGCCGAAGCTGTGAACCTGTTGGCAGTCATCGAAGACGTGTTAAAACTCCTGGAGGTGAAAGCTGCGAAACGCAAGATCACCGTGGTAAAGAACCTTGCCCAATTGCAGGTACAGGCTATCCCAGGTGAGCTGCGCCAGCTGTTCTTGAACCTCATCGATAACGCAATTTCCGCAGCCCCGGTGGGCGGTTCTGTCCGGATCGCAATTGTCGACCAGGGCAACTCGGCACTAGTGTCGATCACCGATAATGGCAGCGGCATCGCACGTGAGAATATCGAGAAGGTCTTTCAACCGTTTTTCACCACGAAGAGCCTCGGAACCGGCTTAGGGCTATGGGTGGCCCAAAACATTGCTGCGAAGTTCGGTGGCAACATCACAGTGGAATCGCGAACGGAAGGCCCGCTGCACGGAGCAACGTTTTACGTCACCTTTGATCGCGCTGCATGGCGGCCTCGGAGCAATGAGGGCGTCAGCTGCTAGGAACGTCTCCCGCATTTCCCTCATTCTCTAAGGCTTGCGGAGGACTCGGAGATTGCGGAAGTGGCCTCAGAGTGGTTGCCAAGCTGCAACCATGCACCCATCCGGAAACACTCGCGAACGGTGGAGGATGCGAATGTGAGCCCCGCTACTGGTTTTAAGTGTGTGCTGCCCTTCCAGGTGACCACTGTTGCGGTAGTCCTCCCAAAGGGAGTCGACGTCTGCAGTGCTTGATGCACTCACATCGTAAATACTCGTGTCCAAAAGTTCCGAGCGCTCATACCCCAGCAGTCGACAGACTCCATCCACTGACTTCAAGGTAACGAGCAATCCGCAAATACGACGTAGTCGCCCTCCATTTCGGGGTGATGGTGGGTTCTGGTCCTAAGGGCGGGTGGCCCACCCTCTGCTCGGAACCGCGCAAGGCATATCCCACAATCGAACGGGTGCCCCACCCTTTGCGGTTATTGCAAAGGGTGGGCACTAGTCGGTTGCCGCCTCGAGCTGCACGGAACCGGCACCTCCCGGTGGCGAATGCCCCATCGTGAGCCCCGGCGGCGTCTCGCGGAACCTGCCAGCAGAAAAAAGGAGCCTGGGCTTGCACGGAGCAGGTCCAGGCCCTTCTAGCTTTCAATCTCTCATCCGCGGCTTAGGCAGCCCCTTTTTTGCCGGTAATGAGCCGCACAATCAGTGTAAGAACAATGGCCCCGAAGATGGCCACAATGATGGTGTAAATCATGCCGCCGCTTGCGGCCAGGCCAAGCCGCGACATGATAAAACCGCCGATCAGGGCGCCGATGATGCCGACCACGATGTCCATAATGACTCCGTAGCCGGCGCCGCCCATGATTTTGCCTGTAGCCCACCCCGCGATCAGGCCCACAATGATCCACCACAGTATCGTCATACTGTGCCTCCTTTTAGCGGCGGGAATTCTGCGCCTGGAAGGCAGGAATGTCAACAATGCGCGGCGGGGGAGGCCCGCTCATGCGTCGCGCAAGGCGATCATGGGGTCCACCTTGGTCGCGCGGCGCGCGGGAATGAGGCTGGCCACAATAGCCACCGCGAATAAGAGCAGGGGCACCAGCACAAAGACGCCCGGGTCACGCGGGCGCACGCCGTAGAGCAAGCTTGCCATGGTGGAGGCGGCCGAAGCGGAGAACACGACGCCGGCCAGGATTCCAATGCCGGCGACGGTGCAAGTTTCACGCCAGAGGTGAAGGATTGTGCTGCAGCGGAATCGCTGGCTTTAACAGTTGTGCAGCATATTGTTATTGGCGCGACATTGTTCGTTTTCGCGATCCGGTGTTCGTTAGTGAGCGGAGGGACGGGAATAACGGGCAGATGGGATTGGCGCCAGCGGTCAACAGCAAAAGGACGATCACTGCCGAAGCGCGCATGGTGCGCGTGGTTATTTTATGGAACGCACAACCCGGGCTTCTTTATCTGAAAGGCTGCCAGGAAGCGGGGTTGAGCAACCCGCTTCCTGGAAGCTTACTCATCAAAAGATAAACCGCGCGCCAAACTGGAACTGACGCGGCGAATTAACCGTGCTGGTGATCTGGCCAAAGGAGGCCGCCACGCTTGGCTGCGTCTGCACTTCGTATATGCCGGGCACGTTGGGCATTCCCAGCTGGGCCCGGTTAGTCACGTTGTAGGAAGAGACTTCGAAACGAAGGTCTTTCCCTTCTGCCAGGGAGAACGTCTTATAAAGAGAGAGGTCGAGCTGCCTGGCGCCCATGGTGCGAACGCTATCAAGGTATGCCGGGGCATTCCCCGCAACAAAGGGGCTGGCGGGTTGAGTGAAGCAGCCGTAATTGAACCATGTATCCGTGGTGTGCGGAGCGCCGGCTGCCGGATTGCAGGTCATATTCGGGCGCTGATTGAAGTAGGAGACGGGTTCTCCCATCGTGGGTGAAGCGATAGGAACGCCGGTGCTGAGGTAGAGAATACCGTTCACCGTCCACCCACCCAGAATAGCGTTGCTGAGGCCGGTCAGATTCATACGTTGGCCCTTGCCGACGGGCAAGTCGTACGACACCTGGCCGGTGAACTGGTACTTCACATCCTGAGGACTGACCGAGTGCTCATAGCGCAGATTCTTCCAGTCCTGAGGCGCGCCATTGTGAAAACCAACGAAGGAGAGGGGAGGCACGCTGACGTTGGTCATCAGTTTTGCCCAAGTGAAGGTAGAAAGGGTGGTGAAACCGTGCGTGAGCCGCTTATTGACCTTGGCTTGCAAGGAGTTGTATGACGAGTCGCCTCCGGTGTAACCGTTCAAGTTGATCCCGTTGCCGCCACCATAGCTGCCGTTGCCGAACTGCGGGTACTGCTGCAACGCTACCCACAAGGGAACGGTGGCAGCGCCGAAATTGCTGTTGGTGGGAGGCTGAATTGCCGCCCAGGTATTCGGCACCATCTGGCAGTTGGGGTTCGAGGTATCTACACACAGCGACTCGCGGTACCGCCCGATGGCGCCCAGATCGAGTTCGTTGAGGTCCACTGCGCCAAAGGGCAGGTGGAGTCCTCTGCTGCCGACATAGGCGGCGCTTACGATGAACTGATGTGGCAGCTCATATTCCAACCCGAAATTGTAGTTGTAAGTAGTGGGTGTGGGCTGGGAGCGCAGCACGGTACTCAAGCTCGTTCCCAGATTATTGGCGAGGCCTGCGGGCGGAGTGGTGAAGGTCGGAACAACTCCATTCGGAAACGGATTGCTCAACGAATAGATGCCGGAGAAGCTGGGGGCCGGGCTTCCTGGCGCTGCTCCTGCGCAACCCGAAGTACCGTTAAATGTGGTGTTGCCGTCAGCGGTGAAGCAGGTGGCGTCCCACATGGTGTTGGAAGAGAATCCATCGCTGTTATTGGTAGCGCTGGCGACGCTCGCGGGACTGGGGCCGTAGTAGAAGCCGGCTCCGCCGCGCACCACCAGGTGCGAGATGGGCTGCCAGGCGAAGCCTAAGCGGGGCCCGAAGTTCGTCAGATTAGTCGTAAAAGGAGACCGATTGCCGCCGTTCACGTAGACTTCCGCCCCGGTATAGGGAACGCCGTTAAAAGTGTTCCTCGCATTGGGGTCAAAGTATTCCAGCCGGTTGTGGCGCTCGGTACGCCCTCCGAAAACATCCCAGCGCAGGCCGGCGGTAATGGTCAGATTCTTGGTGGGACGGTAAGTATCCTCCACAAAAGCTGCATAGTAGGGATTGGCCTCCGCGGCAAACAGATCCTTGGTGAAATTCGGGTAGTTGTCAGATTCCGTGCCCGGTACCGTGCCCATGCCGACAAGGAAGGAGGCAAAATCGCTGCCGCCGGTGCCACTGGACAGCGATTCGTTGGTGGCACTGGTGTCGAAAGTGTAAGCGCCTGAGGAGGCAGGCGGCTGGCCGACATTGAGATACCGCTTCATGTATTCGAAGCCGGTTGAGAGGGTGTGCTTGCCCCAAACCTTGGTGACAGCGGCGCTGGCATGGTTGTTCTGGCTGGCAAAGATGAACGTATTCCAGTTGGCGGTGCCACCCAGTTGCGTGTAAGTGCTGTTGAATACCACCAAGGGGAGCAATTTATAGTTCTGCTGCGCGGCGAGAGAGGCGGGAAAGCCAAGCGCTGTGATATCGGTGCCTACCTGGCGGGGGTCGCCTCCCTGATTCTCGTGGTGCCGGGTGAAGGAATAGCGCAACTGCAGGACCGTGGTGGGATTGAGCGTTAAATCATCGGCTATGAGGATGTTGCGCCCGTTGGTCACGTTCTGGGCATAGTTCGCGTCCCACATGTTACCGAAAGCGTTGAAAGTCGAGAAAAACAGATGGTCGTAGGAGAAGCGGGTGAAGATGTGCTGCCTCTCGCTCTGGTTCCAATCCACCCGGACATCAAACCTGTGGGCTCGATATGGGTCCAGGCCCGGCATATAGAAATTGTTGATGGCGCCATCCGTCGCTGAATCGCAATTGGGGCTCACGTTGCACTTGGGCATCATGGACAAGAACTTCAACGCGATGGGGTTTGGGTTGGGAATAATGTTATTGGGGAAGGGCTGCCGCAAGCCGCCGACCTCGGGCTTGGTCGGATCGTAAATAGTGAAGCTGTCAGCCGAGAAATTCCCAATCCTTTCCGCCGTCGTGGGGACAGTAAGAGTGTTGGAACCATCGAACAGCTGCTGCTGTGTGGCCTCGTAATCGGCAAAGAAGAAAAGCTTGTCGCGCTTGATAGGCCCGCCGACAGCGGCACCCTCCTGGTAGCGGTGGAAGTCAGGAGTTTTGTTGCTGAGACCGCTAAGGAGCTGGCTTCGCTTATTGAAATATTCGTTGGCGGCCAGGATGTTGGGCCGAAACACTCCGAAAACGTCGCCATGAAACTTATTGGTGCCGGACTTGCTGACCAGGCTGATTACACCCGCGCCTCCGCTCTGGTAAGACGCCGAGGTATTCTGGGTCTCCATCCGAAGCTCACTGACAGCATCCTCCGGGATCTGCATCGCGGGCATGATCGCAGCGGAATTGTTTTCCGCAATTCCGATAGGGCTGCCATCCACCATGTAGTAGACGGACCCGTTGAGGGCCCCGTTGAAGGTGTAGGAGGAAACGTCAATTCCGGGGCGCCCGCCGGAAATATTGTCGATGGCAAACGAACTGGAGGAGTTCGGCGTACCATTGGCCGGTGTGACGCCCGCACTCAACTGTGCCAGATCAAAGACATTGCGCGTCAGCAACGGCACTCGCGCGATGGTATCCGCCGCGACAAGCTGGCCGACAGTAGCATTAGTCGCCTCGACCAGTTCGGCAGTTGCCGCGACGGTAACGCTTTCCGTAGCGAGGCCAATGTGGAGAGTGAGGTCGACCCGGGTGACCTGATCGACCGTAACCATAACATTGTCCTGCACGACGCTGCTAAAGCCGGTCTGGCTGGCCGTGACCTGATAGACGCCGGGATTGAGGGAGATGAAGGTGTACAAGCCAGCCGCGCTGGTGATGGTCTGCTGCTTCACTCCTGTGGCGCGGTTCAGCAGGACGATCTGGGCTTCTCGAATAACAGCCCCGCTTGGATCGGCCACCGTGCCGCTGATGCTGCCCCTTCCAGCCTGGGCGAGCGCGGTTGCCGCCGTAAAGAGAATAAGAAGACAGGTACAGAGCCAGGTGCGTGTGCTTGCGGTGATGAATCCACAGCAATTCATGGTCTTCCTCCTTCTGGTCGAGGTTCGCGTCTGTGCGTAGAAATGCGTAGCGGGCGTGGAAATTTGATGAAAGTCCAGCTCGCCCACTGTTGTGGGCGGAACCCAGGCGCTTGGCTGGTTTGAAATAAGCTCCAGCGAAACTTTATTTTCCGCCGCGAAAGAGAGGAGAATCAGTGTTTTAGGTCACCCCTGGATGTGATGAAGGAAACCTTCAAAAGCGGCCGGGCCGTGGCCGCATTGCTAAGGCGGAACAGCTGAATAAACCCGGTGCCCACAGTCCATGGCGCCGGCAATGCAACTTGGGGAGGCAGGAAGAATGATTGCGAGAATCTGGCAGGCGCGTACCCGGCCCGGCATGGGCAAAGCGTACATGTCATATCTGGAGCAGACGGGGCTGAAGGAATACAAAGCCACCGCGGGCTGCAAGGATGTTCTGGTGCTGACCCGGGAAATTGGAGAGGCGACCGAATACCTTCTGATTACGCTCTGGGAAAACATGGAAGCGGTGCGGCGCTTCGCCGGGCCGGAGCCGGAGCGCGCGGTTTACTATCCGGAGGATGACCGCTACTTTCCGGAAGAAGAACGGACTCCGTATGTGCGGCACTATGATGTGCGCGGCAAAGAATGAGAGATTTGCTCGGTTCGTGAGACGGACTGCACGTTCAGTCTTCTTGCCGAGGGGTTATGCGAAGCCTACGTGGACCACTTGGCCCGCTTCAATGGAGTGCAGTCGCTGAAGAAGCTCTGGCATGTGGGGGAGCAGATCGGCAACTCGACTGGATCGAGCGCGAATCAGAACCAGTGCGATTGTGCGGCGACCGAGGCTTTGTTCGTATTCAATACCACGGTCCAGAGTGATAAACACTTCAAATCCAGCTGTCTCCGCGAAGGACAGCAGTTCTCCATTCTTCTTGCCAGCAAGGCCAACCTCTGGCACTGTCCGACATTCATGCCCGGTCAGGTTTTTCTTGAGTTGTCGCGGGACACACTCGTCGAGCAGCACCTTCATCGCAGTCGACTGACGAGAAGTGCTTTTGCTGCCTCCAAGGCGCAAACCGCGGCTTCACGAGTTACAGTGGGAAAATCGTCTAAGAACTCGTCCAGCGTCTGCCCGGCTTCCAAATAATCGAGCAGGGTCTGAAATGGGACGCGAGTGCCCCGGAAAACTGGAGCGCCGCCGAGAATATCAGGATCTCTCGTGATTATGTCATTCGGCACGATATCAGTTCCCTACCCGCGCACGTTGACCTTGGAGAAAGTGAGCACGGCGCGGCCGGAGGTGGGACGGCCGAACTGGGTGGCGGGCCGGAAAGTGGTCAGAATCAAGGTGCGGTTCAACTCGGGCAGAATCTTATCCGCATCCTTGGGGCCGGAAAGAATGCGGTAATCCTCGACCCGTCCGGTGGCGTCGACATAAGCTTCCACTACCAGTGAATCCGTATTGATGGAGCCCACGCCCATACCGGTGAGTCCGGAAGACTGCAGCCGGGGCGGGGTGTAGAACATGAGCGGAACATCTTCGCTGGAAGCCTGCAGGGGCGAGGGCAAGGCAAAGAAGCCGAGCAGCAGCCCGAACACCACCACGGCGGCCGCCGCGCCTATGGCGGCAGGGACAATGATCGCATCCAGAGCGTTCTGCAGACGAATCCGCATGCCGGCGAAGTAAGGCCGGCGGACAGCGGCGGCTTCCTGAGAAATGGCCACGCGCAGGCGCAGCGCCAGGTCGGGCGGAGCCTGCTTGCGCCCCACCATTCCCAGCAGCCGCTGGGAGTGGCTGAGCAGCGTGTACTCGCGGCCGCACTCGGCGCAGGTGTTCAGGTGCTCCCTGACCGCGCGCATCTGCTTGCCGCTCACCGCCCCGTCCAGGTAAGGCGAGAACAATGCTTTTGCCTGAGTGCAATTCATAACGTCACCTCAAGCTGGCCGGCCGCGTCCAGCCTTCCCGTCGCCCGCGGTGGCTTGCGCGTTTCCGGCAGCAGCAGGCCCAGCTGCGGACCGGCCTGGCGAATGTACTCCGCCAGCCGTTGTTTCAGTGCGTCCCGCCCGCGCGTGAGCCGCGATTTCACCGTGCCCAGGTTGGTCTCGGTGATTTCCGCGATTTCCTCGTAGGACATCTCCTCCAGATCGCGCAAAATCAGGGTGGTGCGGTAGGGTTCCGGAACATGGCGCAGCTCCTGCTCCACCCGCGCCCGCACTTCCTCGTGCACTACGTTGTCGAAAGGAGATTCCCGCGGGTCCACCAGTTCCGCCCGCAGTTCCTGCCCTTCCGCATTCTGCTCGGGCCCATCCACCGAGGTTTCACGCGCCTTATGGCGGAACCACCAGCGCCGGTGGTTGGAGGCTTCGTGGACCGCGATGCGATAGATCCAGGTCTTCAAACTCGATTGCCCGTTAAAATTCTTCATGCCGCGGAACACCTTGAGGAAGACTTCCTGCACGGTGTCAGCAGCATCGGCTGGTTCGTTCACAATGTGATAAACCAGGCTGTAAATGGGCTGATGATATTGGCCGATCAGCCACGAGTAAGCTTCTTCGGACCCCGCTTTGAGTTCCGCCACAATGGCGGATTCCTCTGCCCGAATCCCAATCGCACTCGCCAGATCTCCCAAGGTTATGGCTCCCGCGCCTGCTCTTGCGGCAACAACCCTCATTATAGGATCTCCGGGTCGCAACTCCTAGGGATCAGACTGTGCCTGGTCCTTCCACCCTGTAACCATAGACCCCGCAGGCAGGTCCGGAGTTCCCGAGAAAAGTGCAGCAGTTGCAGGCGTTTAGGGGCGGAGTGCAGGCGAAAGTAACCGGGGACCGGTTACGGAATGCTAAGAAGCAAGGAGTCAGGAATCAGGGCTCAGGAGTCAGCAGGGCGACGAATCGCTGACTCCTGACTACCGACTCCTGACTACTGGTCTTTACTGCGGATTGCTGTTCTTGGGCGTGGGCGGATTAGCCGCTGGTTTTTGTTCTGCCTGGCCGGCCGCCGGTTTTGGATGCTTGACGGCCTTCTTCTTGCGCACCGGCTTCTTCTCGGGCTCGTTATCGTCAACCACAACCTTCTTGGGAGGAGCGGCCTGGGCGGCCGCCTGGGCGGCACGCACCTCAGTGCGCAAGTGGGCCAGTTCGGTTTCCTTACTGCTGGCCAGAGTGGCTACACGGTCAGCCAGTTCGCGGCGAATCTGCTCCACCGAGTTGAGGTCGTTTCCGACTCCCTCGTATTCATCGCGGGGGCCGAAAGCGCCGGCGGATTCGGCGACGGAGCTGAGCACGTCATAGAGCGCGTCCAGATTGCGATACAAGGTGAAACTGGCGGCGATGTCATCGGGATTGCTGCGTACCGCGCCGATCATGCCGGGCAGGGCGGTTTCCAGGTTGCGCAGGATGGACTGGCGGTTGGCTTCTGCCTGCTGTTTGGCAGAGCCGGGAGCCTTCCATTTGTTGATGCGCAGGCGGCTGATGTCGGAGGCGGCGGAGGTGGCCGTTGACTCCAGTTGCGACATCAGCGCGTTTACCTGGTTGGCGGTGGCATAGGGCACGGGCGGCGCGGTGGTGTTTTGCCGGCCTGCCAGGGCCGCCACCGGCAGGCTGCTCAGTGCCAGCAGCAGTAAGTAGATGAAGTTGGCTTTCATGGCGCGGTTTCCTTGTGCCCGCTTGCGCCGGGCCTTAACTTTCAACAGACCCGGAGCTTCGCACATCATTTCAGCATAAATGGTTTGCGGCGGTTTAGGAAAGTGAGGCGGAGGTAAGCTACTAGCTACTAGCCTGTATCGCTACCTTGTACCCGCGGATTACACCGTGATGGCCGGAGTGCCGTTCTCGAAATCTCGAATCGGAGCGTCGGAGGTTCAAGCTAGAAGCTAGCCGCTATTCGTAGCGCAGCGCCTCGATGGGATCAAGATTGGCGGCGCGGATGGCGGGAATGAGCCCGCTGACGACCCCCACCACGCCCAGAATCACAGTAGCGATCAGCAGAACATTGAGGGAGACGGCGAGGTGAATGTCGCCGGCGCTGGCGTGCTTGGCCATGGCGCTGTAGAGCGTGAGGGAGCCGATGCCGTAGGCCGCCATGTAGGAGAGAATCATGCCCAACGCGCCCCCGGCGGCGGTGATGAGCAGGACCTCGCTCAGGAACTGGAAGAGAATGTCGCGCCGGCGCAGGCCCAGTGCTTTGGCCATGCCGATTTCGCGGGTGCGCTGCGCCACCGCCACCAGCATGATGTTCATCAGCCCGATGCCGCCAATGCCCAGGGTCAGCGTTCCGATAAATCCCAGCAGCACCTTCAGGCCGGTGGTGATGATGACAAATTGCTTTAGCTGCTTGCGCAAATCGAAGATGAATATCGCGCGCTGGTCCTTAGGATCGAAGCTGTGCACCAGCCCCAGAGTTTCGCGCACCGACTTGACCACGGCCTCATTGGCCAGGCCGTTATAGTCGAGCCAGATGCCGCCTAAGTAGCGGGTGTCGTCAAGCGCCCCCATGGCGCTGTAGGGGATGTAGACGACGCGGTTGATGTCGTTGTTTCCCTCCTGCATGCGGGGCTGGAGCAGGCCGACGACCTCAAAGCTCACGCCGGAAATGCGGATGGTGTGGCCGATGGCGGGCGCGCCGGAAAAAAGTTTGTCTTTGATATCGGTGGTCAAGACGGCGACGCGGGCATGGATCTCATCCTCGCGCTGGGTAAAGAAGCGGCCATCGGCCAGCTTGAGCGCCCAGATGTGTTGGGCTTCGGGATCAATGCCGGTGACCGGCACGTTGGCCATGCGGTCCTGGTTCTGCACATTGAAATTGTTGTCCAGTTCGCGGGAGATGTGCAGGATGAGAGGCGTGCTGCTGCGCAGGGCGTCAATATCGTCGCTGGTGAGGCGAATCTGCCGGCCCGCCTTGCTGCCTCCCACCTGCAGGGAGGTGCGGCCGGGAAAAATTCCCACTGCCTTGGAGCCATAGCTGCTGAAGATGTTGTTGACGGCGGTGCCGAAGCCGTTGCCGTAGGCCAGCAGCAGCACAACGGTGGCGATGCCCCAGGCCATGCCCAGCAGGGTGAGAAACGTGCGCCGCGGGTTCCAGCGCAGGGCCTCGAGCGCCTCGCCCAGAATTTCGCGCTTCTTCATTCCTGCCTCAGCGCCTCCACCGGTTCCAGCATGGCCGCTTTGCGCGCAGGATAGAGTCCGGCGGCGGTGCCCGCCAGGGCCAGCGCGCCCACCGCGATTACGGCCGACCAGGCCACGATGCGGGGCGGGTCAAATCCTTCCGGCGCGGGCAGTCCGCTGAGCAGATGAGTGAGCAGGGCAGCGCCGCCAATGCCCAGGGTCAGCGTGCCAATAAAACCCAGAAGCACTT
>DATJFA010000102.1:0-3497 GCA_035496015.1 Terriglobales bacterium
GGTCGCTAAACATCCCCGTGGCGGTGTAGCCCACCGAACCGCGCGTGGCGATGCTCGCCGTCGCGCTGGACGGAGTAACCGTAATGCTGGTCAGCGTGGGGTGGCCGGCGCCGCAGCCCGCCAGGAGCAGGCTGGCAAGCAGCGCTAAAACTACAAGGGTCAATTTGGTGTTCATGGGGTGTACTCTCGGGGTTAGATGCTGCCAGAGGCTGGGGAAGCCACCTGCCCAGCCCACGCCAGAACCAGGCCTTACGGCCAGAACTCTGGGAAAGGGCAGCCGGTGAGACGCTGAGTATCAAAACGAGACGCCCATGCTGACGTTCCCCGGGAAACGGCGAGACTCCTCCTTTGCAATCAGCCACTTAGCAGGTGCGGGCGACCACCCATTTTTGGCGGTTTGGTTGCACAGCTTTGAGGGCAGATCTTGCCCCGGCACAGCCGGGGACAGCAATTTTGAGGCAAGGTGTGACCCAGAAGACAAACACAGACGGGCAAGCCTCCGAGCAGTCGGCGGTGGGCAGGCTGGCGCGATTCTTTCCGGACGCCACTCCGGTGAGAATTCCCATAAGCGTCAGCGCCGGAGGCCGGGAAAGGGCCGGATCGGAGGCCACGGTCATCGAATTCGGCACAGCTCGCGAAGCCTTGTTTGCCTGTCAGCTGCCCCTGGAATTCGCCGAGAAAGTTCGCTTGCGCAACGCCGACGGCTCCTTCGACGCGGATGCCTGGGTGGTTGCGCTGCACCATCACAATGGACAGGCGGCGGTGGCCGCGCGCTTTGTCCACGAACCTGCTCACTGGGTCATAAAGTAGCGCAAAGCGGGAGCCTTGGAAGTACATGCAGCCTCGGCGCCAGGGCTTGCGGCCACGGCAGCAAGAGAACAAACTTACCTGCACCATTATGGAGAAGACGAACTTGGACCAGCACACAATTCTGGTTTTATCGGCAGACGCAGAATTCGCCCGCGCCGTCCTGGCGCGCTGGCAGACAGAACGCAATGTGCCCGCCTTTGCCCTGGTGAGCAGCCGGGTGTGGAATGGCGCGACCACCGCGGCTTTCGACCTGGCCATTGTCGGTCCCGTGGAGGACGCCGCTCATTCCGCTCTGCCGGCGCTGGAGGCAGCCGGCAAGCCGGTAATTTGCGTGTGTGCAAGCGCTGCCGCGGTACAGGCCTTGCGCGACAAAATGCCGCGCGTGCTGGCGCTGCGGAGCTATGAAGGATATCTGGATGCGCTGGTGGTCCTTGGCGGCGAGGCCCTGCGGCGGGTGGAGGCGGTGAAGCGGGCGCAGCAGGCGGAGCAGTCAGCCGCTGTCGTTCAGCGCCAGGCCGCGCTGGGTCGCTACATGCTGGAGATGCGGCACAGCCTGAATAATGCCCTCACCTCGGTCCTGGGCAATTCCGAGCTGCTGCTTATGGAGCCAGGAACATTTTCTGCCACCGTGCGCGAGCAGATCGAAATCATCCGCAACATGAGCTTGCGCATGCACGAAATCATTCAGCGCTTCTCCTCCCTGGAAAGCGAAATGAAAGTGGCGGAAGAGCGGGGAATCCGCCCAACTGCCTCCCCGAAGCCCTTTGCCGTCGCCCGCGGGTAAGCCTCTTTTCACCACAGAGGCAGAGAGAGCACGGAGGCAGGTTTTGGAAACTGGAAAATGCCGCCCGGCTAAACCGCCGGCAAGGGCCAGCGTTTTGTAAAGAGTGATAAGGCCTGTTCACGCCAGTTGACTTCCAAATCAAGAAAACCACGGCGCCAAGTTGGCCAGGGAATTTGTTGAGCTTCCGAAGGGGCTGTTCTCGACGCGGTCGCCGGACCAGCCCTCTCAGAATTAGGTCAGTTGGCTTTGGTTATTTGATAAAGATCAATCGCGCCTGAAACGTGTCGTTTTGCCGATGGAAGACGCTGGTTATTGTTGCTGACGGTGGAAGGTCAAAATCCCGGTGCTGGTATTCTGCAATGATCTGAAACCCATTCTGCAGCGGAATGTTCACATAGGGTGTCACCGCCCATTGTGTGTTCAGCTTGGAAGTATTCGGGTGGAACCAGTCGTAGCGGAATCCAGCGGTGAGGTATTGGTGCAGAAAGAAGACCCCGTCCACAAAGACACCTTTGCTATCGAATTTTGCCAAGGTCGGCAGCGTGTCACGCCCGTATTGGAATCCGGCCAGCGGCAGGAACCGTTTGCCAATCGGGTATGATGCATACGCCGCCACTCGATCAAAATTGTTACGGAAGGCCCCACCGGTAGCCGTGAAGTCGGCGTCGGCCCCGGTGCAGACAGTGCCCGTAGTCGGGTTCGTCTTGCCCAGGCTTGTCCCATCAATACATTTGGTCGGGGTGGAGATGTTCCCACGATAATAAAGCAGTGTGATTCCCCCTCCGTTCGGATCGAGGAGATAGGTGGCGTTAGCCGAGAAGTCGGGTGTGCTGTGTGCTACGGAGTTGAAGGGCTTGCCAAGCGCTGAGACAGCTTGATTAGCCCCCTTCCAGGGCCCGGTCTGCGCCGGGAATGGAAGGAACGCGTTGGCATCCTCTTCCCATCGCATGAACGTACCGCTCAAGATTGCCGCCCGTAGGGAGAGCTTGCTAATGTCTTCGCCAAGTTCGAGCCCCACCTCATCCAAGCCCCAGGGTTGGAAGACAAAGGGTACGGCCTTACCGCCTGCAGAAATAGGGGTTGTCTGGAACAGCGTGCGTGCGTTGGAGTAGGGCCGATCTGATGCCCCATACCCTTCCCAGGGGTGAAAGACGCCAGCACGAGCGGTAAAGAAGTTTTTCGCATTGCCCTTCACGAACCTGACGTAGGCGTTTTCGACCTCAAAGAAATCCTCCGGCGAGACAGACAACTCGACCAGCGAGCCAAGATACTTTCCCCAAGAACCGGTGAGCGGATACAGCGTCGCTTCCTGGAAACTGAATGTATTTGTGGTGTGCGGGGGCCGGGCTCGCCGCTCGGCAAAAGGTTGGGGCCAGCAGCCCCGTTTGGCTGATTCGTGAACTGCGTATCCAAGCGGGCCTGCAAACGAGCAGAGAAGTAGTTGCCGAGTTCAAACTTCTCTTCTTCGGGCTTGCCGATCGTCTCCGGCAAGCGGAACCCGGCAGCCCTGAATTTGTAACCAGTCTCATTCAGCGCCGGGATGGTAGTGTGGCAAGTTTCACAAGGAACGTTCAGCTTGCGGGCAAACAACGGCATACCATGCGCATCGCCAGTGGCGAACAGGGTGCACAGAATCCCGATGAGTGCCCAATTCTTTGTAGACATGGGCTCCTCCGTTACCTGCGATTAAAGCGTGGTAACCCATTGCTTCTCAATTGACTAGTTTGGGACGCACCGTCAGAGCAGCGAACAATAATGTGAGTCTGGAATTATTGGCGATAAATCGCCTCTCTAACAATGTCGGCGGTGTCAACTGCCTTTTGGGCGCACTTCGCTGTTGACGCAGGAAAGCGCCATTTCGCTCTAGTTGGAAAACATTCGCCATCACCAACTCGAAAGGCTC
>DATJFA010000103.1:0-15086 GCA_035496015.1 Terriglobales bacterium
GGATGACCAAGCACCACGCAGGTGGGCACGCCGGCATCAGCGGAAACAGTCTTGTGGCCGGCGTCGCAGGTCACGGTGCCGGCGCGCGGCCGGCTAACCACGCGGGCGACGACCAGCGCCGCCGGGCGGTAGCCGTACTGCGCGGGCAGTTGCGCCAGACTGGTGGCATCGCAATAAACAATCGTGCCCGGCGAGACGCGATGCACAAAACTTTGCCCGCGGAAGCCGGCGTAGGACAATGCAGCGGGAAAGGTCGGCGTCCCTGCCGTGATCACCTCGAGAACCTGCTCGCCAGCGTTCTCAATCGCCGCGACGATCTTCAGCAGTTGGTCGTAGCCGCGGCGCGCTACCTGGGCGCGCTCCTCAAAAGCCAGGCCGCCGAGATGTCCGTCGTAGTAATGCAAGCCGCAGAACTTCAGGCCGGCGCTGTTTATTGCGCGCACCAAGTCAACAACTTCATCAACCGCAGTCTGCTCTATCCCGGTGCGATTCATGCCGGGGTTAATGTCCAGGAACACTCCCAGGGGGCTGCCACGCCACTGCCTGACCTGTTCCTCGTTTTCGGCCAGCACGGAAACGCGCACCCGAGGAAATTGCGCGGCCAATTCCTGCACCCGCCGCGCGTTCGCGCCCATGGAGGGATAGGCAAAGAGCACGTCTTCGGCGCCACACTCACAGGCAGTCAGCAGCTCCAGCGTGGTCGCGCACTTGAAGTTGCCGATGCCACGCTCCACCAGTTGGCGCAGGGTGTAACCCAGCTTGGCTGTCTTGATGTGCACGCGCCACCGGCTGCCGTCCCCGTCCAGCAGCGCCAGCGTGCGCTCCAGGTTGGAAGCCACGATTTCGGAATAGATCACCAGCGCCGGCGTCAAAACATCATCCAACCCGGCAACGCGGTAATCCTCACTCCAGGGAAACTCGGTGAGCATCGTCTTTTGTGCAGCCATAGCGGCTCTGATCATACTGCCGCCGTAGAAATTGCACCACAGAGGCACAGAGTCACAGAGAAAAAGCAATTCAACAAGAATGATTGAAAAACCTGTACGCCGCGCCAGCTGTGGACGGACTGCAGCGGTTTTGAAATCGTCAATCGGAAATCATAAATCGTCAATTTCTCTGTGCCTCTGTGTCTCTGTGGTGAGAACAAGGGGGTTTGACCCACTCCCAGCACGATAGTAGGCTCACACCTTCCATGCCCTCCACGACCCCCAAACCGTCTTCCCCGCCTGCGCCCGGCCTGCTGCGCGGCCTCGGGTTGTGGTCAGCCACCGCGATCGTGGTCGGCGACACGATCGGCACCGGCGTCTTCCTGGTCACCAGCGACATGGCGCGCACCGTCGGCTCCGTCGCGCTGGTCTTTGCCGCCTGGATTGTGGGCGGCCTCATCGTGCTCTTCGGCGCCTTCTGTTATGCAGAACTGGGAGCGGCCTTTCCCAAGGCGGGCGGCGCCTACGTTTACCTGGAGCGTGGCCTCGGGCCACTCTGGGGGTTTCTTTTCGGCTGGATGAGTTCCTTTCTCGAGCGGCCGGTGGCTATGGCGACCCTGGCAGCGGGATTTCTGCGCTTCGTTGGCTTTCTGCTGCCGGCGGCCGCAGCCCCGCTGTTCGTAGCCCATTTTGGCAGCTATGCGTTCCATTTCACCCTCGCCCAACCGCTGGCAGTGGCCGTGATTGTGGTCATCACGGCCATCAACTATCTGAGCGTGAGCATGGGCGGCGCTATCCAGGTATTGCTGACGTCATTAAAAGTGGGCGCAATTATGCTGATTGTGGCGCTCGGCATCGCGCTGGGAAAGCACGTAGCCGCGGGCACGGCCTCGTCTTTGATCGCGCCGTTTGGTCTGGGCGCGGTGGGCGCGTTCCTTACCGCACTGGTGCCGGCCATGTGGGCTTATAACGGCTTCAATGATCTGGGCGACCTCGGCGAAGAAATCCTGCAGCCGCACAAGAACATTCCGCGAGCCATTATTCTCGGGCTGCTCACGGTCGGCGGCCTCTACCTGCTGGCTAATGTGGTGTACTTCCATGTGCTTCCGCTGGCGCAAATCGCGCAGTCGCAGCATGTAGCGTCGGATGTGGTACAAACTTTTGCTGGCCGCCAGGGCGCGGCCTGGCTTACGGTTGCCATGGCCATTTCCGCGCTGGGCGCTTTGCATGTGGTGGAGCTCACTGGAGCGCGCATCCCCTACGCCATGGCGCGCGATGGCGCCTTCTTCCAGTTCGCCCTTCACCTGCAGCCGCGATTTCGCACTCCCAGCGGCGCGCTTTTGCTGGAAGGCGGCGTGGCCGTGGCGCTGGCGCTGACCGGCACCTTCGAAGAACTCTATTCGCTGTTCATATTCGCGGTGTGGATCTTCTTCGCCCTGGTCGCCCTGGCGCTCCTCCGCCTGCGCAGAACCCAGCCCGATCTGCCGCGCCCCTATCACACCTGGGGCTATCCCTGGACGCCCCTTACCTTCTTCATCGCTGCGGTGGCGCTCACCGTAAATCTCTGGCTGGTGCGCCCGGTACGCTCATCCCTGGGCTTGGCCGTCATCCTGGCTGGCGTTCCGTTCTTCTATCACTGGCGCAAAACCGTGGCGCCGGCCGAACGTCATATAGTTGAAGGCAAGAGCACGCCATGAACCTGCTGCATCACTGGATTCTGAATTCCAACGGCTGGAAGCGCACAGTGCGGGAAGAAATCTTGCCCTGGGGGCTGGCCGGAGTCGACCTCGGAGATAACGTCCTGGAACTTGGACCGGGGCCGGGAGTCACGACAGACGTGCTTCGCCAGTCGTACGGCCGCCTCACATGCCTCGAGATTGATGCCAAACTGGCGGACGGGCTGCGTCAGAAGTTCAGTAATGGCAATGTGCAGGTGGTGAACGGCGACGCTACCGCCTTGCCTTTCCCGGATGACTCCTTTAGCGGAGCGGTAGCCTTCACTATGCTTCACCACGTCCCTTCACCCGAGTTGCAGGATCAAATTCTGGCGGAAGTGTGGCGCGTGCTGCGGCCAGGCGGTGTTTTCGCCGGCACCGACAGCCGCTGGCGGCTGATGATGCCCATTGTTCACGTATTCGACACCATGGTGCTGGTGCCGCCGGAGACGATGGCATCTCGCCTTCAGTCGGCGGGTTTCATCGATGTCGCCGTTGAAACCGCCAAGACCCGCTTCCGCTTTCAAGGGCGCAAGCCGGCGATCCGCCGAGAGAATTGAAATCACATACAGGTCCAAGGGCAGAAGCACGCCCTCGTGTGACTTGCCCGCGCGGCGACCCCGAGCGAAGGCAGAAAACACCGCAGCCGTTTTCTCTCTCTAACTACTGAAGTGGGCTGGAAACGCAGCCGAATGCTCGGAGGTGCTTATGCGAAAAGCAGTTTTCTTGATGGCTGTCCTGCTGCTCTCCGCTGTCTGGGTAGTCGCACAGACCGCGGGTACCCAGGCGGGCACGCCGACACAGTCACCGTCACAAAACAGTTCCACGTCCCAGGGTAGCGGGGCGGCACAGAATCCTCAGTCACAACCGGGAACAGCGGCAGGGGAAGCGCCCGGGGCCCAGCAAAACCAGACCAATCCCGCCACGCCTTCAACTTCGCCTAATACACAGACCAATCCCGCCACGCCTTCGACCGGAGCCGCGAGTCAGCCTGCCGGCACGCAGGCAGGTTCCACGCCGCAGGCGGCCGGGGGCGGCCAGACCATCGAAGGCTGCCTGAGCGGCACTCCCGGTGAGTACAGCCTGACCACCAAATCTGGCCAGACATACGCGCTTGCCGGCGACGGCTCCCTGCTCGGCGACCACGTTGGCCAGGAAGTAAAGATCACTGGCGCTCAAACCAGCGGCAACTCAGCCAACCCCAGCAGCGGCGCACCCGGCGCCACAGGAGCAGGAGCGGCGGCGGCCGGCACTCCAGCCACTCAGGGTTCCGCCACCGGCGGCACTCCTTATGGCTCTACCGGCACCACCGCCTCGCAGCCGGGCGCCACGGCGCAGTCGCAAGCAGGAACCACGCCAGGCCAGGCGAATACAGCCGGTCAGGCGGGCGCCAGCGCCAACTCCAGCGCCAACAGCGGACCACGTTTCCAGGTCAGCAACCTGGAGAAGGTCTCCGAATTCTGCAATATGCCTAAGTCACACTGATTTCTTGCTGAGTTGTGAGTCTTAACCGGCGCTTCAGGCGCCGGTTTTCTTTTTTTGGAAAATACCAGCCAGAGCTTCCGGATGCTCGCAAGCTACCGCAGCAAGCCTTCGGCGATTTCGCCGGCGATGGGCAGCTTGAAACGCTCGCCCTGGTAAGCCTTGATCATGCAGTAAATCCAGAGCACGAGGGTTAGCAGCCCCAAGCCCCAGAGGATTAACAAGCCGCCACCCCAGTGCATTCCGAATCCGCCTCCCCACCACCAGCCAACGCCAAACATAATGGCAACAATCGCGCGGATAATGTGCAGGCCGCCAAAAGTGACGATGGACTGCGCGGCGTGATAGCGCACGTAGGGCCGGTGGTCAATCAGATAAAAGATGATGCCGGTAAGCCAGCCCAGCACATAGCTGAGCAGCGCCGCCGCATTCTCCGAGAGCCCCGTTTGCGCTTGCGGCACCGGCGTGGGGGTTGCCGGGGCTGTGCCCGTGCCGGCTTGCGGCTCTCCGCAAACCTGGCAAAAACGTGCCGTCTCCGGCACTTGAGCGCCGCATTTTGTACAGTAGGTCACGACCCGACCTCCACCGTCAGCCGAGAGTTCCTTTGCCAAAAGCCATGAGGCTACGCCGCCCGCTAACGTTTGTACAGGGCCAGAGTTTCGTAAATGGTCTCTTTCCACCGCCTGGTCGAACTCACAGCAGAGGCGGCCTGCCAGTTGCAATCGTCTCTCGGCATCTGTACCCTTGCCTGACCCCGCATGGCTTCACCTTCGCTCACCAGGGCGCGGACCGTTTCTGTCATTTCCTTCCTCCTCATCGCCCTGTGGTGGGGTCTGCTGACCGGCCTGGGCGAGGGTTATCTGCTGAATTCCTACATTTGGCGCGACCTGATGCGCGCCGGGGTGGAAATCGAACCGCTGCTGTTCCTGGCTGTGGCCCTGGTCATAATGGCCTTGCAGCACCGCCGCACACTCAGCCACGACGATATGGTACGTTCCACTTTTCTGTTCTCCGGGCTGACGCTTTTCGCCTGCCTGAGCCGCTCGCCGTTCGCCGTGCCGGTTGTCATCATTGATCTTTTGATCGCGGTGGCGGGCGCCTCCCTGCTGGCCTTCGCATGGTTTCTGCGCGGGCCGTTTCTGCTTCGCTGGCAGAAGCGTACCCTCCCTGTTCTGATCGTGCTGGCGCTGTGGTGCATGATTGCCTTCCCCATCAAGCAGCGGCTTCACGAGCGTCGGGAAACGGCAAAGCTGCCGGTGGCCTCCGCCAATACTCCTAACGTCCTGGTGATCGTGGTGGACACGCTACGTGCCGACCATCTCTCCACCTACGGATACTCGCGGCCCACTAGCCCGCACCTAACCACATGGGCTGCTCAAGGCACCCTGTTCGAAGATGCCATTGCCCCTTCCTCCTGGACTTTGCCGGTGCACGCTTCCCTGCTCACCGGCCTCTATCCCGACGCCCACCACGTGGACAACGACGGCGCCTTGCTGGGCTGGGACTATCCCGTTCTGGGCGATGAATTCATGGCCCGCGGTTACCGTACAGCCGCCTTCTCCGCCAACACGCTATTGTTCAGCCGGCGCCGTGGCTTCGGCCGCGGCTTTATTCATTTCGAGGATGATTTCCTGTCCCTGGGCAGTACCTTCGCCCAGACTTTCTACGGCGATCTAATCAAGCACCTGCTTTTTCGCATGCAACTGAAGCGCGACCTCTTTGGCCGGCGCAACGCCGCGCAGATTAACCAGCACGCTTTGCGCTGGATTGATCGCGGGCAGAAGCCTTTTTTCGTTTTCCTTAACTACATGGATGTGCACGACCCTTACCGTCCGCCCGAACCCTACCTGCATCGCTACACGAACATGCGGAACCCGGGCAGCCGCGCTTCCGAACACTGGGACTGGTTCGAACATCTCACCCCGCAAGAGCGTCAGGGCGCGGTTGATGCCTACGATGGCGCTATCAACTATGTAGACGACCAGATCCAACAGTTCATGCAGGAACTGCGACAGCGCGGCCTCGATCGCAACACCCTGGTGGTGATCACCTCCGATCACGGCGAGAGTTTCGGCGAGCATGGCCTGATGACACACGGCAACGCCCTTTACCGCGAGCTCATCCACGTGCCCCTCATTCTGTGGGAACCGGGCAAAAGCCCGACAGGTAAGAAAATCGCTGCCCCAGTGAGCCTCACCTCTCTTCCCGCCACTGTACTGGAGCAGGTGGGAGAAGTTCGCCATCCTCATTTCCCTGGAGCTTCGCTGGCAGGCCTCTGGAGCGGCGCCGGAGCGGATGCTGCCGCCCGCAATCCAATTTCGGAACTGGCGCAACTGAATTGGAATCCCGCCTTTCCCGACTACTACGGGCCCATGGACTCCATCAGCACCGAGCACTGGCACTACATTCACGGCGGGAAGTACGGCGACGAGCTGTTTCCCTGCTGCTCCGACCAGCCGGAGCAACTGAATCTTGCTGGCACTATTGTGGGCCGGGAGCTGGCGGGGCTCTTCGAAAACGAGTTGGCCCTGCGCGCTGCCGGCGTCAATTCCGGAGCTGCGCTCCGGTTCGCTCCTACCCCCAGCCTGCGGGCGACTTATCAGCTCGATTTTGAACCCGCACGGCTGGCGCTCGCCGACTTCGACAACAATGGTGATGTGGACATCCTGGTGATCGGCAGGAAGAAGGATCAAATCGCCCTGCTGTTGGGCAACGGCAAGGGGGGGTTTAAGCGGGCTTCAGAGAGTCGCGGCATTCTCGCCGACTTTATTGCCCGGCGAATGGCCGGCGCCAGCCTCAGCTTGGCGGATTGCCGCAGCACGGCGCGAAGGTCATCCTGCGCTCTGGCGCTCGCCGGCAACCCAGTCCGGGCCGGCTTACCTGCGATTCCTCTTCAGGGACGGCTCACCGATGTGAATGGCGATGGCCTGGAAGATGTGCTGCTGGGCAGCGTACCAGGGAAGAATCCTGCCTGGCTGCGGGCCGACGGCCGTGGCGGGTACCATCTGATGGCCGGAGGAGCGGATGCGGTCAAGAATTCCAAGAAGACGTCCATAACCCTGGCCCACGGAGACATTGATGGCAATGGCATCGAAGATCTGGCCTTCGCGGACCAAGCCGGGGATGCCGTGGTTTTCCTTCTGGCCACGCACCCGGGAATCTTCCACGAGGCTACTTTATCCTTCACCGGTCATCCCACTGCCATAGGCCTGGCCGATCTTAACCATGATGGGAAGGCGGATTTGGTAGTCATAAGCCCGAACATCAAATCCGTGACCGTCATGACCAGCCTTTAAGCCGGGCTTCCATGGTTGCCCTTCCCTTGGCACCCCTCTGCCTATATAAACAGAGTGAGAAGTAGCCGGTTTGCAATCGGCAACTTACTATTAGGGGAGCACTATTCCATGAGCACACCCAGCAGAAGAAGCGAACTCCGCCGCCGCCGCGCTCGCAAGGAGAAGGTAAGCTTGCTGCGCAAGCGCTATGGGGCCGCGAACTCGGAATCGGACCGCAACCGGATTCTGGAAAAGGTGAAGAAGGTGGCCCCCACCATCACCTCCGACCAGTTCACCAAAGCCGCCGCGAGCAAAGCGTAAAGGCCGGTTGTGGCGTGGGCGCCTCGCATTTTGTGGCGCGGGCGCCCGCGAACGCCCTGCGCAGCAGGGCCTCTGCTGAACGGCTTAAAGCCGTGAAGCATCTTGCTGCACTGCCGCCGTCCCTTTCCCATCCCCTCCGTCCGCAGGCCGTAAAACAAAAAGGCCGGCCAAAAGGCCGGCCCTTACTTCACAAAATCCACCTACTTCTTGGGCGCGATCGAATCCTTCACTGCCTTGGCCAGGTAGAACTTTGCCGTGGTCTTGGCAGGAATCTTGATGGGTTCGCCAGTCTGCGGATTGCGGCCCATGCGCGCTTTCCGGTTTACCTTCTTCAGGCGGCCCAGTCCGGGCAGAACGAATACGCCATTCTTCTTGGTCTCTTTCACGGCGGTTTCGGTCAGCGTCTGAAGAAACGCCGCCGCGGTTTTGTTGTTGGTTTCCAGCTTTTCGGCCAGGTGACGCACCAGTTGGGTTTTGGTCATGCCTGCTGCCATGATTCCCTCCTTGAATTGAACGCAGAATTGCTTGGTTTTCGTTATCCTATACCAGCACTCCTGTGGAAAAGAAGCGTCTGAGCCTCATTTTATGCGGTTTTTTTCGCCTCCGTGCTCGATTTTGCACTAAAAATGGGGTCTTTGGGCCAGTCCGGCCCGAAATGGGCGCATGGTTAGCGGCTGCCAAGGGGGTCACCCACCCTCGGCCCGAGCCCTCCCCCTTGGGGCGGGAAATCAACCCGGATGCAATAATGAATTGAGGAGACCCAGATTCGTGAGTTGCGCCCTCTGCCACACGCGAAAACAGAAGCGGTTTTGCCCCGCCTTGCACGACCGCATCTGCCCACAGTGCTGCGGCGAAGCCCGCGAAGTCACCATTGACTGTCCCACTGACTGTGTTTACCTGCAGCAGGCCCGCGAGCACGAGAAGCCGCGGGAGGCGGACCAACTCGACCCCGCCGCACTCTTTGCCCAGGTCGAAGTCCCGCGCCAATTTGTGTACGAAAACGAGCACCTGCTGGTGGGCCTGAGTTTTGCCCTCGCCAAGGCGGTCCGCGCCGACCGCGCTCTGAACGACCAGGATCTGATCGCAGCGCTCTCCGCTGCCATCCGCACTTACGAGACTCTGGCCAACTCCGGCCTGCACTACCAGGTCTCGCCCGGCAGCCTGGGCCAGCAAGCCGTTGTGGGGGAACTGGAGAAAACGTTGAAGGAGTACCGCGAGGTCGAACAGAAGCACCGCGGCTTTAGCAGCCTGCGCGACTCCGACGTCTTGCGCGCTTTGGTTTTCCTGGTGCGCATGGCCCACGCCCGCACCTCAGGCCGGCCCAAATCGCGTGCCCTGATTGATTCTCTGTTTGCTCAGTTCCCGGAAAAGGAGTCGCTCATCGAAACCCCAGCGAGTTCGCCCAGCCGCATCATCATGCCCTGAAAGCTGTCAGCTTTCAGCCCGTTGCTTTCAGCCCGTTGCTTTCAGCTCTCAGCTTTCAGCCTTCAACACCGAACCTTTATCGAATGTCATCCTGAGGAGGGCGAGCCGCGCTTGCACCTGTCATTCCTCTGAATGTCATCCTGAGGGAGTGCGCACCGAGCGCAGCGAGGGAGCGCGACCGAAGGACCTATGCATTTTGGCGCGGGCGGCTCCATCGGCAGCTCGGCCAGGCGTACAGGATCTCGCGGTTCTTAGCCTTTGCGTTCATCCGCGTTTATCCGCGGCTAGGGAAGTTTCCGCACGGCCGGGTGACCGGCAGGCAGAGCATCGCGCAATTCGCGGATGGTGCGCTTGAACACGGGGTGTCGCTGCTCGGGCGCGATCTCGGCCAGTGGCTCCAGCACAAAGCGACGCTGGTGCAGCGCGGGATGCGGAATGGTCAGCCCGGCTGTGTCCACAACCGAGTTGCCAAAAAGCAGAATGTCCAAATCAATTACGCGCGGGCCCTTGGGCTGAGTTCTCTGCCGCCCCATCGCTTTTTCGATGCCCTGCAGCGCCGCCAGAAATTGCTTCGGCATTTTCTCCGTCTGCAGAGCCACGACGCAGTTCAGAAACCACGGCTGGCGCGCCAACTCCACAGGTTCGGTTTCGTAAACAGAAGAAACTGACATCACTTCGCCGAGCTCCGCCAGGCGCTCAATAGCGGCCCGCAGATTTGCTTCCCGGTCCCCCAGGTTGGAGCCCAGCGAAAGATAAACCAGCTTGCGCACGCCAGCATCCTTGCAAACTTCTCCCTGCTAATTCAAGACTGTGCCCGAAGTAACCGAAAAAAAGGGGTTGCCGAACCGCGACTTTCGTTACTTTCTGCCCTCTCTCCTGGTCTCTAAGATCGTCATGTTATGACCCTGGAAGCGCTGCTTGTTTGCCGCGATCCTGAGACCCTCCGGGTTCTTCGTTCCGCCCTGGGCAAACTGGATATCACCGTGGAAGTGTGCACCGGGGCCGAGGCGGCCAGCGAAATACTGTCAGCGAAAAAGTTCGACGCTATCATCGTTGACTGCGACGACATGCACGGCGGCGTCGGCGTCCTGCAGCGGGTACACAAGGAGCGCAGCAACAAGACCAGCGTCACTTTCGCCATTCTCAACGGCATCACCGATGTGCGCACCGCGTTCCAGATGGGTGCCGGGTTTGTGCTGCAGAAACCCATCACCACCACCAATGCCCTGCGCTCCTTTCACGCCGCCTATGGGCTGATGCATCGCGAGCGGCGCCGTTACTTCCGACTGCCCGTAGACATTCCCGTCATCCTCACTTTCGGCCGCGCCCAGGAGATGAAGGTCACAGCCTGCAACCTGAGCGAAGGCGGCATGGCAGTGGAGACGGCTGCGGCGCTCCCCTCTGACGTCGCCCGGGTCAAGTTTTCTTTGCCCGGCACGGACATCACGCTTTCTCCCAAGGCCGAAATCGCCTGGAGTGATGCTGCCGGGCGCGGTGGCATTCGTTTTCTTGAGCTTACTTTGACCGCCCGCGAACAACTGGAGAGTTGGCTATTACAGAAAATGGAGCAGCGTGAGCCCGGCATGCATCCCTCCGTTCGCACGTAATATCAGCCCGCAAAAGGACACTCCGCCCGCGACCGTGCACCTTTGCACGTGTCCAGGACAGGTCTAAAGAACACCGATACGATCCGGCGCGTTCCCAGAGTCAGGATTTCCTGCGTGATGACACAAAAACGCGGAACCCAAGATGAGTTCCGCGATTTCTGAGCATTAATTTAGCGGGCGAAGGTGCCCACAAAGGCACTGCGCTGGTCGTGCAGTTCCCAGGATTCGCCCAGGTCGTTGCCCTGGTACTTGTCGGTCATGGCCACCACGGGCATGGCGTGGGCGGTTTCCGTGAGCGGCGGGTAGTAGGTGTGCTCGTTGCCGCAGAAATGGTCTTTATCGTTGAGGCCGCGGGTCTGCACGGTCACAAAGCTGCCGGCGCGCAGGAAGGCAGCGCCATGGTGCTGGTGGTCGCGCAAAACGGCAAAGTCCACCGGAGCGGAAACGATCCGGTCCACGCTGGCCAGCAGCTTGCCACCCATATGGCGGGCAAAGGCGCTGAGCGCTGCCTGCTGCTGCGGCGTGGCTTCGTCGTCCACAATCAGGATGGCTTTGGCGGGATAGGGGTCGGCATAGGGATCGCCCAGGGTGGCGTTGGCGCGCACTACCGCGACCACGCTGTGGCCGGCCAGGCTGACGCCGTTCCAGGCGCCGCGCTGCACGTGCCAGGCCAGGATGGCTTCTTGGCCGTTCAGGCCGACTTGGCCGTTGGCGAAGCACGGCCCGGTCCAGACGTCGGCGCTGCGGGTTTCAATGTAATCGCCGCTGATCTGTTCGGCGGCCAGCGCACTGCCGACGAGCACGAATACGGAAGCTACAAACATTGCAAGCAGACGAGATTTCATGAGCTACTCCTCACCCCTGAGGTGTCTTATCTATTTTCCGCCAAACGGACCGGAAAGGGAAGGGCGGGAAGGATTGTAAATTGGCCGAATCTTGCGAACCACGGAGCTTCGGGCTCCAAACTGCGCAGTTGAACTCGCGAGATGCTTCGGCGCTAAAGCGCCTCTGCATGACGCCGGCCTGCGGCAGGACGCCGGCGCTACGGTCGCTGGCGAGAGCCTGCCCTGAGCTTGTCGAAGGGGCGCCCGCGTGGCAGAAGACCCACGTCTGGCCCAAGCGGACAAGAATCCGCTGGGAGTTGTATACTGCTCTGCCCACGGGAAGACGGGCGGCAAGCGCCGCCTAACTGTCAACGTTCCGCAACCAACCACAACCATCCGCGGCAGCTCGACCGCCCATTGCATACCGCTAGTGGAGGCCAGCGATGGCTGACGACCACGAGAAGAGTCCCTCCGGCGTTTCGCGAAGAGAATTCCTCAAAATTTCCGGCATTGCCGCCACCGTGCCTCTGGTTGTGCCGCAGGTGGTGGAAGCAGCGGGCGAGAAGGTACCCGTCCATGGCCCGGGCAAAGTGCCGATGAGCTTCACCATCAACGGCAAAAGGTACAGCGCGCAACTGGAACCGCGGGTGACGCTGCTGGACGCGCTGCGCGACAGCTTCGACCTCACCGGAGCCAAGCGCGTGTGCGACCGCGCCGAGTGCGGCGCCTGTACTGTGCTGCTCAACAACAAGCCGGTGTACGCCTGCACCGTGCTGGCCATTGAAGCGCAGCACCAGCCCATCACCACTATCGAGTCGCTCTCCGCGGGCGGCCAGCTGCACCCCATTCAAACCGCGTTCGTGGAGCACGACGGCCAGCAGTGCGGCTTCTGCACCCCCGGTTTCGTCATGGCCTGCAAAGCGTTTCTGGACAAGTACCCGCACCCCACGGCGGAGCAGATCCGCTATCACCTGAACGGCAACCTGTGCCGCTGCGGCACCTACAAGGGCATTCGCGAAGTGGTGGCGCAAATGTCCGGGACGAAGGGAGCGTAACGTCATGGCGGAATACAAATGGCCGGCGCCGGCGGAACGCACGCTGATTGGCAAGCGCTTTTCGCGCGTGGACGGGCCCGCGAAGGCTTCAGGGCGCGCCAAGTACAGCTACGACTACAACCCCAAAGGGCTGCTGTTCGGAAAAGTGCTGCGCTGCCCCTACGCGCATGCCCGCGTCACCAGCATTGACACCAGCGCGGCCGAGAAAATGCCGGGTGTGAAAGCGGTGCAGGTGGTGCAGAAGGCGGGGACGGAAATCCTGTGGCAGGGCGACGACATTGTCGCCGTGGCCGCGGTGGACGAACCGACAGCCGAAGATGCCATCCGCGCCATCCAGGTGAAATACGAGGTGCTGCCGCACAATATTTCGGATGCGGAACCGCCCCCAGGCGCCGGCGAAGGCCCTCCCGGACCGATGAGCGAGGACGACCTCGACGACGAGCTCAGCAACCAGGTGCCGGAGGCGCAAGTCATCAGCCGCCTGCAGAAGGACGGCGTGGCCTTCCAGGTCACTGATGACATGACCAAGGAACTGAAGGGCTACGGCGTGCCTGACACGGTGATCAGCGCGCTGAAGGCTGCGCCATACCATCCCGAAGCGGCCAACCAGCAGCGCCCGCCGTATCAGAAGATGGCAGCGCAGACGCAGGGCGACCCCGACAAAGGGTTCTCTTCCGCCGAGGTGGTCTCAGAAGGCGTGTACGGCGCCTCCGTCATTACCCACTGCTGCCTGGAGACGCACGGCTCAGCGGCGGAATGGCCAAGTTCCGACCACCTTTTCGTCCACTGCTCCACCCAAGGCGTCTCTGGCCTGCCTGGCCAATACGCGCAAGCGCTGAATATTCCCGCCGGCAACGTCCGCGCGCATCAGGACAACGTGGGCGGCGGGTTCGGCAGCAAGTTTTCGCCCGACCGCTGGGGCATCGCCACGGCGCAGCTTTCCAAGAGCGCCGGCGGCAAGCCCGTGAGGTACATGCTGGAGCGCGATTCCGAGCTGATGACCGGCGGCTCGCGCCCCTCAGCTTTCGCCCGCGTAAAGGTAGGCGCCAAGCGCGACGGCACGGTAGTGGCCTGGGAGTCGAATTCCTGGGGCACGGGCGGGCCGGCGGGAGCGGGCTCGCCGCCAATTCCCTACGTGTTCGAAATTCCCAACCAGCGCAAGCAGCACACCGCGGTGCGCACCAACCAGGGACCGGCGCGCGCCTGGCGTGCGCCTAATCACCCGCAGGCTGCGGTCATTACCATGTGCGCGCTCGATGACCTGGCGCACAAGCTCACCATGGACCCGCTGGAGTTCTTCACCAAGAACTTGGACATAGCGGGCCCGCGCGCTCCCATCTACAAGGAAGAGTTTCCCATCGCCGCCGACCTGATGGGCTGGAAGCAGAAGTGGCATCCGCGCGGCGATAAGAGCGATGGTCCGGTAAAACGCGGCGTCGGGCTCTCCATGCACACCTGGGGCGGGCGCGGCCATGCCGGCGATTGCATGATGACCATCCATCCCGATGGCTCGGTGGACATCAAGCTGGGCACGCAGGATCTGGGCACAGGCACACGGACTGCGATCCTCATTGTGGCGGGGGACTCCCTGGGCATCCCCATGAATACGATCAGCCTGAATATCGGAGACACCATGTACCCGCCCGACGGCGGCTCGGGCGGCAGCACGACCATCGGGGGCGTCAGTTCCTCCACGCGGCGGGCCTCGTTGATGGCGCTTGACCAGCTCTTTGCCAAGGTGGCGCCGACCCTCGGCGCGCAGCCCGGCGACCTGGAAGCCAGGGACGGCACGGTGCGGGTGAAGAGCGACCACAGCAAGGCGCTGAGCTGGAAGCAGGCCTGCGCCAAGCTGGGCGCCATGCCGGTGAGCGTTACCGGCAAGAATCCTGGCCCCGGCAACCTGATCAACAGCGGCGTGGGCGGGGTGCAGATGGCCGACGTTTCCGTGGATACCGAAACCGGCATCGTCAAGGTGAACAAGATGGTGGCGGTGCAGGATTGCGGTCTGATCATCAACCTGAAGCTGGCGGAGAGCCAGTGCTACGGCGCGCTCATCATGGGCATCAGCTACGCGCTTTACGAGGAGAAGATCCTCGACCCGGTGACGGGGCGCATGCTGAACCCCAACATGGAGTTCTACCGCCTGGCGGGCTTGCGTGACATCCCCGAGCTGGTAGTGCACATGATGACCGACCCGCTGAACGACAACCGTGGCGTGATCGGGCTGGGCGAGCCGCCGGTGGTTTCGCCCGGTGCGGCCATTTCCAACGCCGTGGCTAACGCCATTGGCGTGCGCGTGCCCTTCATTCCCCTCACGCCTGACCGCGTGCTGGCGGCGCTGGAACAGCAACAGAAGGCAGGTGCCTGATGCGAGCTTTCGAATACACCAGTCCAACCACGCGCCAGCAGGCGGTGGAACTGCTATCCGGCGAAGCTGCCGTGCTGGCCGGCGGCAC
>DATJFA010000104.1:0-10056 GCA_035496015.1 Terriglobales bacterium
GTTCCTCTGTGTCCTCTGTGGTGAAAAAGCCTGGATGGCGTGCAACGGCGGTCCCGGTCTGCGGCGGGCAATTCCACTTGACAGTCCGAAGCGCTTTCTCTAACGTTGCGCGATTATAGCAAGGTTTTTATGCGGCGCAACCGGCCTGCTCGTGGCACAATTGGCGTGGTTGCATCCACCGAGGACACCATGATCCGACTGAAGGTGAATGGAGTTGAGCGCTCCTACAATGGCGATCCGCAGATGCCGTTGCTGTGGTACCTGCGCGATGTGCTGGGACTTACCGGCACCAAGTACGGCTGTGGCATGGCGCTGTGCGGCTCCTGTACCGTGCATCGCGACGGCAAAGCCATCCGTTCTTGCGTTACCCGCATGAGCGCTCTCGCCGGCAGCAACATAACCACCATCGAACACCTCTCCTCCTCCGGCCTTCACCCCGTGCAGAAGGCGTGGATGGAGCACAACGTGCCCCAGTGCGGTTACTGCCAGTCGGGCCAGATCATGCAGGCCGTGGCCCTGCTGAACGGCACGCCCCATCCCACGGACCAGCAGATCGACGAAGCCATGGCGGGCAACATCTGCCGCTGCGGCACCTACAATCGCATTCGCGCTGCCATCAAGGCCGCCGCCGGAGAACGCGCATGAGCGACATTCTCAATATCAGCCGCCGCGGTTTTCTCCAGGGCATGGTCACCACGGGCGCCCTGGTGCTCAGCGTCCGCATCCTTCCCAGCGGCCTTCTGGCAGAGCCGGCCGCGTACGCGGGAACCCACGCCGACCACGCCACCCTGCATCCCAGCGTGTACTTCGGCATTGATACCGATGGCACAGTTCACATCGTGGCCCATCGCTCGGAGATGGGCACCGGCATCCGCACCTCGTTGCCGCTGGTGCTGGCCGATGAACTCGACGCTGATTGGAACCGGGTGAAGATCGAACAGGCCATCGGCGACGCCCGCTACGGCTCGCAGGAAACCGACGGCTCGCAGTCCATTCGTGAGTTTTACGACGCCATGCGCGAAGCCGGCGCCACCGCCCGCCTCATGCTCATTCGCGCCGCCGCCCAGCAGTGGAACGTGCCCGAGAGCGCCTGCCGCGCCGAGCTGCACAACATTGTGCATGCCTCCCCCATCCGCAAGCTCGGCTACGGCGAGCTCACCCTGGCCGCCGCCAAACTGCCCGTTCCCGACAAGAAAGAGCTGCGGTTCAAGCCGCCCAGCGCCTGGCGCTACATCGGCAAAGGCATGGTTAGCTACGACCTCAGCCACCTTGTCACCGGCCAGGCCATCTACGGCATGGACGCCCATATGGATAACATGGTCTATGCCTCGGTCGAGCACCCGCCCGTGCTTGGCGGCAAAATTAAGTCGTATGACGACAAAGCCCCCCTGCAGGTTCCCGGGGTGCGCCAGACCATCCCTCTAGACACCTTCAAGCCGCCGCATGAATACCAGGCGCTGGGCGGCGTGGCCGTGATTGCCGACAACACCTGGGCCGCCTTCCAGGGCCGCAAGAAACTGAACGTCACCTGGGAGAACGGAGCGCACGCGGCCTTCAACTCCGACGAATTCAAGAAGGAGATGCAGGCCACGGCCCGCAAGCCGGGTAAAGCAGTGCGCAATGAAGGTGACGTGGACGGCAGCTTCGCCAAGGGCGGCAAGGTCCTGGAAGCCGACTACTATGTTCCGCTTCTGGCACATGCTTCCATGGAGCCACCGGTCGCGGTCGCCGATTTCCGCGACGGCAAGCTCACCGCCTGGGCTCCCACCCAGGACCCGCAGGCCACCCAGGACGCGGTCAGCAAGGCGCTCGGCATCGCCAAGGAAAACGTAGTCTGCCACGTCACCCTGCTGGGCGGCGGCTTCGGCCGCAAGTCCATGCCCGACTACATCGTCGAAGCCTCGCTGCTTTCGCGCAAGGTGGGCCGCCCCGTCAAGGTGGTGTGGACCCGCGAGGACGACATCAAGTTCGACTATTTCCACGCCGTTGCCGCCGTGTACATGAAGGCGGCGGTGGACGACAGGGGAATGCCTACCGCCTGGCTGCAGCGTTCGGTCTTCACGCCGATTCCTTCGACCTTCGACGCCAGCGCCACCTACGGCGGCGACGACGAGCTGGGCATGGGCTTCACCGATATTCCCTTCGAAATTTCCAATCTGCGCGTGGAGAACGGTCCCGCCCCGGCTCACGTCCGCATCGGCTGGCTGCGCTCGGTGGCGAACGTCTACCACGGTTTCGCTGTGCAGTCGTTCATGGACGAGTTGGCGCACAACGCCGGCCGCGACCCCGTTGACTACCTCCTGGCCTTGCTTGGCCGTCCGCGCATTCTCGATCTCAAGGCCACCAAATATTCAAATTACGGCGCTGACTACCAGAAATTCCCCATAGATACCGCCCGCTTGCGCAAGGTGGTGGAAGTGGTCGCCGAAAAATCAGGCTGGGGCAAGCGCCAGCTGGGGAAGGGAAGAGCCCAGGGCATCGCCGTGCACCGCAGCTTTTGCACCTATGTCGCTTCTGTCGTGGAAGTAGAGGTCACGCCGCAAGGCGACGTTCATATTCCCCGGGTGGATACCGCGCTGGACGCCGGCCTGGTGGTAAACCCGGAAATCACACGCGCCCAGTTCCAGGGGGCAAACGTCTTCGCGACCAGCCTCGCAATGATGGGCGAAATCACCGCCAAGAATGGCGCCATCGAACAATCGAACTTCAACGATTATCCCGTGGCCCGCATCAATGAAGCTCCGCGCGAAAACAACATTTACATCGTGGAGAGTACCGCCCCGCCAGCCGGCGTTGGCGAACCCGGGGTGCCGCCGTTCGCGCCCGCGCTGTGCAATGCAATCTTTGCCGCTACCGGCAAGCGCGTCCGCGCGCTCCCCATCTCCAAGGCCAATCTAAAGGCTTAGCCGCGAAGGGCGCACCAGTGTGGGCACAGGCGCCCTCGCTTGTGCGGGCGAGCGTAGCTCGCCTTAGGCACTAGGTCGCTGCCACCGTGAACTCTTTCCCCTTCTCCCCAATCTCGAACACCAGGACCTTCGCCGGCTTGGTCTTGCTCGTGTTCGTCAGCGCTCGGTGCACGTGCATAGTGGGTTCGTAGAAGAAGCCTCCGGCGTGATACGTCTTGAGCGGCTCGGGGTCGACCTGGTTCTGAATCGTGCCTTCCAGGACATAGGCGAATACCGGCCCCGTGTGCCGATGTGCTTCCGAAGTGCCCCCCGGTTCCACGGTGAGCAGCACCAAACGCACCTCCTTGCCGCCGATGTCCGGCACCGCCTGCGCCAGCAACCGGTCCACGCCAATCGAATCGCCGCCCTTCTTACTGCCGGACGCCGTCTGCGCCTGCAAGAACTCGCCCATCCCGGCGACGGAAACCACCGCCAGACTCATTGCCTTAGCCACTTCGCGTCGCGTCATCGCATCCTCCCCTCACCGCAGCTCTTTGATGTGTTCCAGATCATCCGCCACGCTGGCCCGCACGCGGTAATCCGCATTGCGGTAGATCCACCGAACCACGCCATTTTTGTCCACCAGGATCAAAGTCGCGTGGTTGTACGCCCCGCCGTCGGGTGATTGATACGTGGTGAGAAACTTCGTCCCATACAAATCCATCACCACTCGCTTGGCGTCGGACAGGATCGGGAACGGTGTTCCAACCTTCTCCTTGATCCAGCGTGCTTCCTCCAGCGGGTCCGTGCTGATGGCAAGAATCTCGGCGTTGGCCGCCTGGAATTCCTTGTAGTGTTTTGTGAACTCACCGAGTTCCATCATGCAGTACGGTCACCAGAAGCCCTCATAGAAGTCGAGCAGAACAGGCTTGCCCTCCAGAGCAGAAAGCCTTAACGTCCCGCCGTTAGCGCTGGGCAGAGCAAAATCCGGCGCCTTTTCTCCCACCTTCACCCGCAGCGGCAAATAGGGAACTGCGGGCGCGGCTGATGCCGTCCCTTCTGCTGGTTGCGGCCGCCGCTTCGTCCCCGCCAGTTCCTCCCCAGTCTGCTGGATATTCGTTTTAGCAAACTCCTGGAAGAAGCCCCAGCTTCCATACTTCGCCTGCATCTCCGGCAACACCGCTTCCACCAGTGCGTCCCCGCGCTTGCCTGCTGCCTGAGCCCGGCCTACCGCCGCGCGCAGGTCCACCAAATACTGCCGGAATGCCTTCACGTCCAAAGACGTTCCTGGTTCCCCATGTCCGGGGACGAATTTACCGGCGCCGGACCCCACCAGCTCATCCAAAGTCTTTATCCACGCATCCGACGTGGCGTCAATCATGTTGGGAATGTGTTCCTTCCAGAACAGGTCACCGCAGAACACCACTCCGGCGTCGTGCACATAAACAATCGAATCGCCGCCTGTGTGCCCGGGATAAGAGCGCACCTCGAGTTTCCGCGAGCCCAGGTAAAGGTCCAGGCCGCTGTCGTAAACCACGTCCGGCAGCTTCAGCGACTCCACCCGCGCCTTCACTTCCGGCTTGATCTTGTCCCCCCACCACTTCAGGTTCTCCGTTCGCATCCAGTCGCGGACATTGCGCTGCGCCAGGACGGTCGCTCCTGCCGCGGCAAACACGTCATTGCCGTTAACGTGGTCAAGATGATAGTGGGTGTTCACCACGAAGCGAATCGGCAGCGGCGTGATCTTGCGAATTTCTGCCAGCAGTTGCTTCGCCGCTCCCGGATCCTCAAATGTGTCCACGACGGCAACGCCATCCTCGCCTATTACGAAGCCGGCATTGGCGCCCGCTTTGCCGCCATCGCTGCCGATCGCCGCCCATACTCCGTCGCCCAGCTTTACCAGCTTGAAGTCAGGGACGGGCGCGTCCGCCGCCAGGGCCAATGCGCACAGCACGACTGCCGCCAGCATTGCGCTCAGCCTCTGTCTCATAACCGCGAAATGCTACCACGTAGTTCGCGTTTTTGTGGCGCCGGCGATGTATCGCCGGCGACTCGCCGGCTGTCCTGGCGGCGTCCCGGCCGCCAGCAGGCCTTCCGTAGGAAGGCGTCATCCCGAGGGCCTTCAGGCCCGAAGGGATCTCGCGTGCACTACCACTCGCTTTGTGGCGCGGGCGCCCTCGCCAGCGAACTAGCAGCAAACCGCTCAGACAACGAATCAGACAATTGATTTTCAATTTCTCTGTGCTCTCTGTGTCCTCTGTGGTGAAGAAAGCAGAGTTGTCCCCGCCGTGCTTCCCGGTGTACATTCGCAAGCTTTCATCTTGCACGCTTGCGAGGCACAATGGTGCGCTGCATCTTCCTGTTCGCAATTGTTCTGGCTATGGTGTTCCAAGGCGCTGCCCAGGACCGTTCTTATGGCCGCTCCATGGTCATTACTGACCGCGGCATCGTGGCCACCAGCCAATACCTGGCCTCGCAAGCCGGAGCGCAGATTCTTGCCCGCGGCGGCTCGGCTCTGGATGCCGCCATCGCAGCCAATGCCGTCCTCGGCGTCACCGAGCCCATGATGAACGGCATCGGCGGCGACCTGTTCCTCATCTACTGGGACGCCAAAACCGGCAAGCTCTACGGCCTGAATTCCAGCGGTTGGGCTCCGCGCGGCCTTTCCATCGCATACCTGAAGCAGCGCGGCATCACCTCCATGCCGCAGCACGGCATCAACAGCGTCACCGTGCCGGGCGCGGTGGAAGGCTGGAGCGAAGCCCACAAGCGCTTCGGCCGCCTGCCCTGGAAGGACCTGTTCGGCCCGGCGATCTATTACGCCGAGCACGGCTACCCCGTCGCTGAACTGGTGCACGGCTATTGGCAAATGGCCGCTCCCATCCTGCAGAACGACGAGGCCCGCCGCGTCTTCCTGCCCCATGGCAAAGTGCCCGAAGTCGGCCAAGTCTTCATCAATCCCGATGTTGCCAAGACTCTGCGCCTTATCGCCGATCAGGGCGCGGACGCCTTCTACCATGGCGCCATTGCCCAGGCCATTCTCAAGACTTCCGCCGATTCCGGCGGCACCATGCAGGCCGACGACCTGGCTGAATTCAAAGCGGAGTGGGTGGACCCCATCTCCATTGACTATCGTGGCTGGCGCGTTTACGAGCTGCCTCCCAACGGCCAGGGCATGGCCGCGCTGGAAATGTTGAACATCATGTCCAACTTCCAGCCTGATCCCTCCGGTCCCCAGGGCGCGGTCGAACTGCATAAAAAAATCGAGGCCATGAAGCTCGCCTACTCCGATCTCTACCGCTATAACGGCGATCCCCGCTTCGCCAAGGTTCCTGTGCAGGGCCTCATCTCCAAGGAGTACACCGCCGAGCGCGCGAAGCTCATCAATCCCGACAAGGCCAACTGCAAGGTCGAGGCCGGCAAGCCTCCCTCCAGCGACACAACTTATCTCTCCACTGTGGATAAGGACGGAAACATCGTCTCCCTCATTCAGAGCAACTACGATCTGTTTGGCTCCGGCCTGGCCGTGGAAGGCATGGGCTTTTTCCTGCAGGATCGCGGCGGCCTCTTCCGCCTCGACCCTCAGCATCCGGACGCGCTCGCTCCCCGCAAGCGCCCCTTCCATACCATCATTCCCGCCTTCATGCAGCGCGGCGATGTGCACATCGGTTTCGGCATCATGGGCGGCTCCAACCAGCCGGTGGCCCACGCCCAGTTCGTGTCTGATGTTGTGGACTACGGCATGAACATCCAGGCAGCGCTCTCCGCGCCTCGCTTCACCGTGCATGGCGAGAGCGTTGACTGCACCATTCCCATCGAGGCCCGCTTCCAGCCGGAAGTGCTGGAGCAGTTGCGCCAGAAGGGCCACAACCTGCGCGTGCTCGGCGACTACTCCTCCAACATGGGACGCGGCCAGGCCGTGCTCTTCAATAGCCAGACGGGATTGAAGTACGGCGCTTCCGATCCCCGCGCCGACGGCAACGCCGAACCCGAGCCGCTGCCGCCCAGCGCTTTGCAATAACCCTGACCGAACTTCTTTCGCCGCGGATGAACGCGGAGCGTGCTGATGGTTGCAAGTTCTAAACTGGGCAATATCTGTACTCCAAAAATAACTGCGTGGGCACAGGCGCCCTCGCCTGTGCGGGCGAGTGCAGCTCGCCTGAGTATGTGGCGCGGGCGCCCCCGCCCGCGAAACGCCTTCCGCAGGAAGGCATCATCCCGAGGGCCTTCAGGCCTGAGAGCCTGCCCTGAGCTTGTCGAGGATCTCGTGCACTGCCGACCCCTTTACGGTTGTCATCCTGAACGCAGTGAAGGACCTGCTTTTTCGCAGGCGACTCGAAAGGTGTTCGGGGCGAATTCGTGTGCACCCTCACTCCGCATCACGGCCCAAAACTGTTTTGTTCGATGAAAACTTTTTCTGCTACTCGCCATTGACACCGCGAAACCCTTGCAATAACCTTGCGCGACTAAAGTAAGCTTCACTCTTGGCGCTTGCCGTAGGTTTGGCGTTTGAGCGATAGCGAACCGCCGAAATTCGTCCACGTTTACACTTCAGCGGCCCCCTCGCCGTCAATATCAGCTTGTTCCCTCGAACTGTTCTTAAGGAGACTGCCATGAAGGATCACACACTGCGATGCTTGAGAGTGTCCCTGCTGAACTTGCTGGTGGTTATGCTTTCTCTGGGGCTGGCCTGGGCCCAGACTTCGGTCACCTCGGTTCGCGGCGCGGTCACCGATCCTTCCGGCGCGGTTCTGCCCGGCGCGCAAGTGTCCCTCGACAATCCTGCCAGCGGCTTCCACGAGAGCGCCACCTCTGACAGCAAGGGTCTGTATGTCTTCCCGCAGATTCCGCCGGGAAAGTACATGCTCTCCGTCAAGGCCAGCGGCTTCGCGGCACAAAAAAAGCAAGCGGAACTGCTGGTGAATCAGCCCGCCACCATCAACTTTGCCCTTTCCGTGCAGGGCAGTGAGCAGACGGTGGACGTGAGCGCCGAGGCCGAGACTCTGAATACCACGGATGCCACCATCGGCAACGCTGTCGGCAATAGCACCATCCAAGCCTTGCCTATAGAGGGCCGCAATGTTCCTGACCTGCTCAGCCTGCAGCCGGGGGTAGTGTACCTGGGCCGCCAAATCAATCAGGACCAGGACAGCCGCAGCGGCGCTGTGGCGGGTGCGCGTTCTGACCAGACCAACGTCACCCTCGACGGCGTGGACAACAATGACCAGCGCCAGGGCTACGCCTTCACCGGCGTGCTGCGTTCCACCCTCGATTCGGTGGAAGAATTTCGCGTCACCACCACCAACTCCAATGCCGACGCCGGCCGCACCTCCGGCGCTCAGGTGGTGCTGGTCACCAAGAGCGGCACCAACAATTTTCATGGCAGCGCTTACGAGTACAACCGCAACACTGCCACCTCCGCCAACGACTGGTTCAACAAGAACGCGGAACTGGGCTCGGGTCTGCCCAATGTTCCCGGCCATCTCATCCGCAATACCTACGGCGGCTCCGTCGGCGGGCCCGTCAAGAAGGATAAGCTGTTTTTTTTCCTGAACTACGAGGGACAGAAAACCTCGGAAAACCAGCAGCAAACCCTGACTGTTCCCACCGCCTCTTTTCGCGCCGGCCAGCTCAAATATGTTGACGTGAATGGCAACACCGTAACTCTCAGCCCAGCCCAGATCGCCGCCATGGACCCCAAGTGCAGCGGCCTGGGAACCTGTCCCTGGGGGCCCGGCGTGAATCCCAATGCAACGGCCACTCTGAACGCCTATCCGCTCCCCAACGGCTTCAACTCCGGCGATGGCCTCAACACCGGCTCCTTCACTTGGTCGGCGCCCAATCCCGCCACCTTGAACACCTACATCGCCAAAATTGATTACCTCATGTCCCCGAAGAGCCGCCTCTTCATTCGCGGCAACCTGCTGGGCGACCGCATTTCCGGCTCGCCGCAGTTCCCGGGCGAACCAGCCGCCTTTACCCAGACCAACACCTCCAAGGGCATCGCCGCCGGCCACACCTGGACCATCAGCAACACCAAGATCAACAATTTCCGCTATGGATACATTCGCCAGGGGCTCAATAACGTGGGCGTGGGCAATAACTCTTTTTCCGATTTTGCCGGCCTCAGTCCTCTGACGGCAGAGAACACCACCACTCTGCTCAGCGTTCCGGTACACAATTTCGTTGACGATTTCACCTGGGTGAAGGGCAACCACACCCTGCAGTTCGGCGCCAACTTCCGCATCGTGCACAACAACGCGCTCTCCAATAACGTTTCCTTCGCCAACGCGCTTTCGGGGGGAGCCAATATCTACCTGGCAGCCATTGCCGGTACCGGCCAGAATTTGGATCCGGCGGCTTTCGGCTATTCCGCGGTGTCGGGTGATTTCTCCTCGAGTTATGACAATGCCGTAACCGCACTCACCGGCATACTCTCCACCATCAACGTGCACCGCAATTACGCCGTGACCGGCAACACCGGAGCCAACCTTTTGCCGGTAGGCGCCATGATCCAGCGCAACTTCAAAGCCAATGAGTTCGAGTGGTACGCGCAGGATTCCTGGCGGCTGAAGCCCAACCTGACGGTGAGCTTCGGAATCCGCCACACCCTGTTGCAGACGCCCTACGAAGTTAACGGCCAGCAGGTTGCGCCCAACATTGATCTCTACCAGTGGTTCCTCAATCGCGGCATCGCCGCCGCCCAGGGTCAGGGCAACCAGCCTCCCTTCGCCTTTGCGCCTTCCGGACAGAGCCGTGGCGGCGCTCCTTATTGGCCGATGAATAAGGGCAACTTCGCTCCGCGGCTGGCTATCGCCTATTCGCCCAACGCCAGCAGCGGCATCCTTCACGGTCTGTTTGGCGGTCCCGGCAAAAGCGCTATCCGTGCCGGCCTCGGCATGTACTACGATCACTTCGGCGAAGGCATTGCCGATAGCTTCAGCGAATTCGGCTCTTTCGGCCTCACCACCACCCAGGCCGCTCCCTCCAACCTCTACACGGTGGACAATGGGCCTCGCTACACCTCCCGCACTGCAGTGCCCAACGTCCTGGCGCCCGCTCCCTCCAGCGTGGTTTATCCGGCGTTTCCTCCAGCAAACGTGGATACCGGCTTTACCTTCAACTCCGATGGCGTGGACAACCGCATGAAAACTCCCTACTCCATTGCCGC
>DATJFA010000105.1:0-19371 GCA_035496015.1 Terriglobales bacterium
CGGTCTGACCGCAGCCATCCTCCTCGCCCAAGCTGGCCGCCGCGTCACCGTTTACGAAGCGGAACAGAGCATTGGCGGCGGTTCTCGCTCCGCCGAGCTTACTCTGCCTGGGTTCGTGCACGATGTCTGCTCCGCTATCCATCCCCTGGGTATCGGCTCCCCCGTGTTCCGCACCTTTCCCCTGGAAAAGTTCGGGTTGCAGTGGGTGCATCCCGACATTCCGCTGGCCCACCCCCTCGATGATGGCAGCGCCGCCGTCCTGGCGCGCTCGGTAGAGGAGACCGCCGGCCGTCTGGGGGAGGATGCCGCCAGCTATCGCCGGCTGATGAGTTCCGCAGTGCAACACTGGGATGAAATGCTGGCTTTGGTGCTCTCGCCCCGTGTCCCACGCCATCCCTGGCTGCTGACCCGGCTGGGATGGGAGGCCTTGCAGCCCATCACCCGGCTGGCGCGCAAGAGATTTCGCGGGCAAGAGGCGCGCGCATTGTTTGCCGGGCTGGGCGCGCATGCCATGCTGCCCCTGGAGCACCTGGGCACCTCTGCCATCGCCCTCGCGCTGGGCATTGCCGGCCACGCTGTGGGCTGGCCTTTTCCCCGCGGTGGCTCGCAGATGATCGCAAACGCATTGGCGGCTTACGCGCAGTCGCTGGGCGTGGAGATTCGCACCGGCACCCGGGTGACGTCGCTGAAGGAACTGCCACGCGGCGCCGATGTGCTTTGCGATATCACCCCTCGCCAGTTGCTCAACATCGGCGGCCAGGAACTCCCGCCAGCCTTGCGCCGTAGCTTAAAACGCTACCGCTACGGCATGGCGGCTTACAAGGAGGACTGGGCGCTGAGCGGGCCGATTCCGTGGAAAGCGGAGGAATGCCGCCGTGCCGGAACTGTGCATTTGGGAGGCGCCCTGGACGAAATTGCGGACGCAGAGCGCGCCACTTGGCAGGGGCAGCATCCGGAACGCCCTTTTGTGCTGCTGGCGCAACACACTCTGTTCGATTCCACGCGTGCGCCCGCCGGCCGGCACACCGCCTGGGCCTACTGCCACGTACCTAACGGTTCGCAGGAAAACATGCTGCCCCGCATCGAGGCCCAAATCGAGCGCTTTGCTCCCGGGTTCCAGAAACTGATTCTGGCGTGCTCGGTGATGTCGCCCGCGCAACTGGAAGCGCATAACGCCAACCTGGTCGGCGGCGATATCAGCGGGGGCAGCATGGAGTTTCGGCAGATGTTTCTGCGCATGACCTCGCGGCTGGCCACCACATCCCCCTGGCGCGTCTGCCTATGCTCTTCCTCGACCTTCCCCGGCCCAGGCGTACACGGCATGTGCGGTTACTTTGCCGCCAAGGCATGCCTGCGCTCCCGCTGAATTTGGTATTCACCCACAGAGGCATAGAGGCACAAAGCAGCAAAATAAAAGTTTCAAAGTTTCGCGTTCGCGGAAGGTTTCAAGGTTTCGCAGGTGGTGAAACCTTGAAACCTTGATTTGCCACCCTACGCCGCGCCCAGCAGGTACGACAGCACTAACCCGCCCAGCAGCAACGCATGGAGGCCGCCGCGAACCTGCTGGCTGCTCACGCGCAAGCTTCCAAATGGGGGATAAAGCCAAATTGCGAACAACGCGGCTCCGAACAGAGTTCCCAGAATACCCACCACTCTGCCGAAGCGCATGGCAACCGCGACCACTACTACCGTAAACAAAATCGGCGCGACAATCTGGTACCGGCTGTTCCAGAACAGAATGGCCAGCAGAGATGCGGCAAAACCGCAGAGCACGAAGCCAATAGCCGAGTTCACCAACCTGAGCCGGTGAAGGCGTTGCGTTTGCATGCTGCCGATGGCAGTCCTCCGTTGTCTAGTTAGATGATTCGGTGCGGGGAAACGTGGTGTTCGGGCGATTCTAGCAGCCGGACGCGGGCAGGAACGCATCTGCCGCCAGCAACAGGTTGCAGGTCGTGGTCCCCCGCCCCTCAGGCCTGCGGGTAGGTGGCGCCGCTCTGGCCCGGGCCCAGCCATTTTGGATTCTGGTAGGTGCCGTCGAAATCGTGCGTAGTCTTATAAGGTTCGTAGCGGCCGTTCTGCGCCGCTGGCGCCGTCTTCGCCAGAAGGGCGGCTATTTCCTGCTGGCCCATGGGTTGGAAACTGCCGGCCGCATTCAGCGCCTGCTGCAGGATCTGCATGGAATCGCAGCCGGTAATCACCACGCTGGTGGGCAGGCTCATGGCATAGTGCAGGCACTCGATGGGTGTAACCGTTTTGCTGGCCAGAATATTGCTGTCGCCCATGGACTTCATGCCCAGCACTCCTATTTTGTGTTCCACCAAGACCGGCAGCACTTTCTTCTCGAAGCTTTCGAAGTGCGCGTCCATTACGTTCAGCGGCATCTGCACCGCGTCGAAGGTGAAATTGTGGGCGAAGGCGGTGTGGAGCATTTTGAGGTGCACGTCTGGATTCTTATGCCCGGTGAAGCCGATGTAGCGGATCTTTCCCGCTTGCTTGGCGGCCAGCGCCGCTTCCATTCCACCGCCCGGGCCTAGAATCTTTTCCGGATCAGAAAGCCGGATGATCTCATGGAACTGCAGCAGGTCAATGTGGTCGGTCTGCAGGCGTTTCAGCGACTCATCAATCTGCTGCGCGGCCGTTTTCTGGTCGCGCCCGTCAATCTTGGTCATCAGGAACGCCTTCTGCCGGTAACCGTTCTGCAGCGCCTTGCCCATGCGGACTTCGCTCTCGCCGTCGTTATAGTCCCAGCAGTTATCCATGAAGTTCATGCCGTGGTCGAGGGCAGTGCGGATGATGCGGATGCTCTCACTGGCCTCCTTCTGCATGCCGATGTGATAGCCGCCCAGCCCGACGATGGAAACCTTCTCACCCGTGCGGCCCAAGGTTCGGTATTGCATCTCGCCGCTCCTCTCAGCAAATAGTGACTGGGAAACTCCGGAAGAAACCAGGGTGGTAGTGAGGCCTAGCTTGACGAACTCGCGGCGATCCATGCTGTCTTTCTACCCTGCGCCGCTATTTATTCGGCTCTACGCGGCGCTGATGTTCTCGGCGGGCGCCGATTCACTCGGCTTGGTCTTCTGCCAGGTGTAGTAGATGCGATGGATTACGGTAATGTTGGAGAAAACTGCCAGCACCCACAGCACGGGCGCCATGTGGTTGAAGACGGCGCCGATGATCACCAGCACCAGCCTCTCCGGACGTTCCAGGAAGCCTACCCGGCAGGAGCCGATGAGCGATTCCGCCCGCGCCCGCGTGTAGCTCACCATCACGGAGCCGGTCATCACCACCGCCACCAATACCACGTAGAAGAAGCGGTTGGCGCGCGCATAGTAGACCAGCAGCCCGAAGAAGATGGCCACGTCGCTGTAGCGATCCACCACCGAGTCGAAGAAGCCGCCAAAGCGCGTCACCCGGTTGCTGGCGCGCGCCACGCGCCCATCCACCAGGTCCATGAAGCCGGCGGCGAACACCACCAGCCCGGCGTAAAAAAACATGGCCCGCTGGTTGGCACCGCTGGCATATCCGAAGAAGCAGGCGGCTATGAGATTAATCACCAGCCCCAGGAACGTGAGCACGTTGGGGCTGATGCGGGCAATGGCCATGTAGCGCACAATGGCCGTCAGCAGTACGCGGCAGCCGCGTCCGAAAGCGCCCGTCCAGCTCATTGCGCCTCGTCGTGAATCGTGGTCAGGCTCAGGATCTCCAGTTCGCGTTTCCCCGTGGGCGTTGTGACCAGGGTGGTATCGCCCACTTTTTTGTTGAGCAGGGCACGGCCTATAGGCGAGGTGGTGGAAATCTTGCCCTGGGCAACGTCCGACTCTTCGCTGGTTACTAGCTCGTACTCGATCTCCTCTTCCTTGGTCGAGTCATAAACCTTTACCTTGGAACCCAGTCCCGCCTTGTCCTTTGGAATGTTGTTCATGTTGATGAGCGACAGGTCGGCCATGCGCTTCTTCAGCTGGCCCAGGCGGGCGCGAACATACTCCTGCCGCTGCTTGGCCATGTGATACTCGGCATTTTCGCTGAGGTCGCCGAGCGCCACGGCCTTTTTCAGTTCCTTAGGAAGATCATGACTGAGTTCGTATTCCAGGGTTTCAATCTCTTCCTGGAGTTTGCGCTTGATGTGCTCCGGCATAACTGGCAGCAGCGATTATAACGCGGGCCAAGGCGGCTTGGCGTGCTAAGAGGTTCGACTTTTAATCAAAAGACGAGCTAACCGATAGACCCAAAAGGGGAACAATGAACAGTCAATAACGTTCTCTGGAGTTGTTCTTCCCTTCAAGTGAGCGGCTTGCATGGCGCAAGTGAGCCTCCACACTGGCGCTCCAAACTCAACCTGGAATTGACGTTTTAGGTACCGCTAGCTATAATCAACTAGGTAGTTCCTCTGGCTTAAGCCTGCCCTCGCGGGTGCCCTTCATGATGATCAGTGAAGCCTTCCACATCGGTGATAAGGTTGTCTACCCCAATCACGGCGTAGGTATTATCGAGCAAATCAGCAGCCGGACCATCGGCGCCACCGTGGAGAAGTTCTACCTGCTCAAGATTAAGTCCAGCAGTCTCAAGGTGATGGTGCCCTTCAGCAACGTCAACACGGTGGGCCTCAGGCGGGTGGTGCGGAATGGGGAAATCCAGAAAATACTGGACTTCCTGAACGACGGGGAGTGCAACAACAACGCCGATTGGAAGTACCGCTTCAAAGAGAACTCGGAACGTATGCGTACCGGTTCCCTGCTGGATGTGGCCGCCGTCCTCAAAAGCCTGCTCGTTCTGAACCAGACCAAGCCTTTGTCCTTCCGGGAGAAGAAGATGCTGGAGCGGGCCCGCTACCTGTTGATTAGTGAGCTCTCTCTGGCCAAAAACCAGGACGAAGAACAGGTTGAACAGCTGCTGAACAAGGCCTTGTCCAAATCCAAGCTGCGCTTTCCAGAAGCTGCCCCGGTGGAAGCCTGAGTCCCAGTCCAGCTCTGTCCTGATTACCTGATCCTGCCTTGTCTAGGGCCTTCCTGACCTCTCGGGAAAACACAAACATGGCTTCCCGTCCTGTGCTCCGCATCTGTGCTCCGCAACGCGCAAACTTAAACGGGGTAGGCTCATCCAAGTTAGTGGCTATGATCCCCGGAATCCTCCATATCATTCGCCTCGGCCAGACGCGCGATAAGTACGACCGCCTGATCGCCGATTATCAGATTACCTACAACGTCTCCAGCGGCAATTCCTTTTATCGCACCGTTCGCGGCGAAGAAGAACTGGATGAGTTCCTGAGCCACCATGCTGTGGTTCCGACCGGCGAACGGGAACGGGCCCTGGCGGCCTTGCGCGATCATGGCAATGCCACTATCACCGGAGTTGATATTCCGCTCAAGGAGACAGCGCCCCTGGGCATGGTGCAGGACTCCAGCGATTATTAGTCAGTTTCAAGTTTCGTGAAAGAAACTGGAAACTCGAAACTCCTTCCCCTACCTCTATAATTCTTGTGTGGCTTCGGACGACACCACCCCAGCTTCCCCTCCCGGTCGCATTCTCGCTCTGGACGTCGGCTCGAAAACCATCGGTCGAGCCGTTTCCGACCCTTTAGGCATCACCGCCCAGGGACTCGAAACCATTCGCCGCAAAAACAAACGCACTGATTTTGAACAACTTGCGCGCACCATTGCCGAGTACGAAGTGCGCGAGATCGTGGTCGGCTATCCGCTGCACATGAGCGGCGCTGCCGGCGCGCAATCGTTGAAAATGCAGGAGTTCGCCGAAGAAATACACCAGCGCTTCGGCCTTCCCGTGCACTTGTGGGACGAGCGCCTCACCTCAGCCCAGGCCAATCGGTTGCTGCGCGAGACCGACATGAGCATCCGCCGCCGCGCCGAAGTCGTGGATAGACTAGCCGCCGTCCTCATCCTGCAATCATTCATGGAAGCTCGGGGCAATCGCCGTTAACGACCCTCAACAGCATTCTCCTTCGAATCAATCGCTTAGAGGCTGATCTCCATTTGACCTCCAATTGAGGCGCCCGGCATTGTTATCCCGCCGCACAGGTGCCATGTTGTTCTTGCGTAAGGAGAAGGACTATGGCACTGCAAGAAATTTCTGCATTTTCCAAGCTGGAACGGCAGACGGCCGATGGGGGCCGGGACGAACTGAGCTTCGCCCCAGCCGAGCGCATTCAGCAAAGCTTTGTGGCGGCGGCAGAAAAGCGGGCGCTGCTCTGGCTCGCCGCCCGCACCCCTCTGTGGATCAACTCCGATCACCTTACGATCCTGGGCTTCGCCGGAAACATTGCCGCCGGCGTGTGCTACGCGTTGGCCGCCCGGGAACCCATGATGCTGCTGGGTGCAGTGGCCTGCCTGGCGATCAATTGGCTGGGCGACAGCCTGGACGGCACCCTGGCGCGGGTACGCAACCAGCAGCGCCCACGCTACGGCTTTTACGTAGACCACGTCATTGATACCTTCTCCGCTTTCTTCCTCATGGGCGGGCTGGCGCTCTCCGGCTACGTTCACCCCGCCGTCGCCATGGGCATGCTGGTGGCGTTCCTCATGCTTTCGGTTGAGGTCTACCTGGCCAGCTACACGCTGAAGACCTTTCGGCTGTCTTACGCGAAATTCGGGCCAACTGAGATCCGGATTCTGCTGGCAATAGGCAGCGTGGCGCTGCTCTTCCGGCCGGTGATACACCTTTTCGGCCGGGCCTATCTGCTTTTCGACGTAGGCGGGGTGATCGCTATCGGCGGCATGGCGAGTATTTTGACGCTGTCAGCTATCCGTCACACGCTGCAACTCTACCGTGAGGAGCGCCGGCAATGCGGATGATAGACTCTTGACGCTAATTGGCGTGACACTCTCCACGAGGAGGCAGAATGACCAGGAAAGTTCGTGTGTGCACCGCAGTTTTGACCATGATGCTGTTTTGCGGTATCACGCTGGCGCAAGAGCCAGTGCTCGACATCAACCCGAAAGTGCATCCCAATCTGGCCCAGGCACAGCGGCTCGTCGCAGAAGCTAACAAATACATCGAAAAAGCTCAGGTGGCCAACAAAGGCGACATGCAGGGACACGCAGAGAAGGCGAGGCAGCTATTGGCTGAGGCCAACCGGGAATTGAAGGCTGCTGCCGAAGCCGCAAATGCTGCCAACGCTGCCCGGCAAAAGCGCAAGCGGTAACGCGGCTTCCACTAACCAATACCCAAATACCGAGGCACCCCCCGGGAGCGGAGTAGTGTTTTTTTTAAATTCCCTTTCTGTCCGCAGTCAGGCAGCGGCTTTTTGCGCGTTGGCCTTGGGGCGGGTACGGGAGTACCGGCCCACCGTAGCGTCCACGGAAGCATCACGAAGGGCCATGTTGATGCGCTCGACGCACTCGGTGACCAGGCGCGAGGCATCAGGATCGCCGAAGCGATTGACGGCCACGCACAGCGGGAAAATGGCATTGCGCACGTGGTGGTTTACCTCCGCCAGTACAGCGGCTCGCTCGGCGGCAAAGAGATAGTGCTGCTCTTCCTGCTTGAGCTGTAGGGCCAAGGTGAAAATGATGGTCAGCAGACCCGCGATGCAGCCGGCAATCACCAGGTGGGCGAGCAGGTGGTCAAAGCGGACGAAAGAGAGGTCCAGGCCGATGGTCACGCCAGACACCAGAAGTCCAAAAAGCAATGCCAACAGAACTTTACGCTGGGTCGTCCTCATGAGCCTCCTTGGCTGGTCCGAGATGCCGATTATAAGTCAGCGCCGGTATCGGCGTGGGCGCTGGGACGGTCTGCCCGCCTAGACCGTGGCCAGCTGAAGCCGATGGAAATTGAGATCAAGGACGCCGGTTAACGACTATATCCGGATTCAGGAGCATCGCCAGGCACGAGTCCAGTCCTGACACTGAAGCAATCCTTTGCATGACTTTCGCTCTGCCGCGCTACCTGGTAGGCGCCGGCGCGCCAGCAACGTGGAGATGCGCGATCGGGACCGCCACCTTAACGATCGCCGCGTGGCCTGAAAGGCAAGCAATGGAAAAGGCATCAGGCTCGGCCTGATGCCTTTCTCTTCAGGGCAGCGGAGTTCAGCTTTTCTTCTTCTCCGTTTTCGGCTTCGATTCCTTCTTCTCTTCTTTTGCTTCCGATTTTGTTTCCGGCTTGCTCTCGGATTTGGAACCGCTGTCTGAGCCTGATGTGCCGGACGATTTGCGCGCGTAGTCGGTCACATACCAGCCGGAACCCTTAAACTGCACCGCCGGCGCGTGCAGCAACTGTTCAACTTTGCCGCCGCACTCCGGGCAGCGGGTCACTGGCTTATCGGAAAACTTCTGGATGCGCTCAAAACGATGACCGCATTTCTTGCATTCGTACTCGTAGATTGGCACCCCAACTCCTGCACCAGAGATTCTGCTTGTGATTCTAGGGGTGTGCTGGCGCAACGTCAATTGCAGCGCGGTTTCCGCGAGAAGGCCGCCTTCCCGGTGTAGACTCGGGCCATGAGCGCGGAGGAAAAGCCGGAGCGCAAGCCGGCGCTGTTTCTGGTGGGCACGCCTATCGGCAATTTGGAGGACATTACCCTGCGCGCCCTGCGCGTGCTGAAGGATGTTGACCTGATCGCCTGCGAAGATACGCGGCAGACGCAAAAGCTGCTCACCCACTACAACATCGGGACCCCTACCATCAGTTACCACGAGCACAATGAGATGACGCGCTCGGCGGAACTGGTGAAGAAACTGGAGGAAGGGGCGCAAGTGGCATTGGTGACCGATGCCGGCATGCCCGGCATCTCCGATCCCGGTTACCGGCTGATCGCGCTGGCCATTCGCCACCATATTGCGGTGGTGCCCATTCCCGGACCGGCGGCGTTTCTGGCGGCTCTGGTGGCCAGCGGCCTGCCCACGGAGTCTTTTCGCTTTAGCGGCTTCCTGCCGGCCAAGCAGGGGCAAAGGCGGGAGTTGCTGGAGAGCATCAAAGATTCGCCGCGCACGCAGGTGTTTTATGAAGCACCTCACCGGATTCGCGAGGCCCTGGAAGATGTGGTGTCGGCACTGGGGCCGGACCGCCCTGTGGTGCTGGCCCGCGAGGTGACCAAGCTGCATGAAGAGTTCCTGCGCGGGCGGGCGGAGGAAATTCTGGAGGCGGTGAAGTCGCGGGAGTTGAAGGGAGAAATCACGCTGCTGCTCGGGAAGGCCGAGGCCGGCGCCCGGCCCGCCGCTGGCGCGCCCGCGGTGCGCCAGCGTTTTGAGCAGCTTCTGGCCGAGGAGAAACTCGACGAAAAGGCGGCGTTGAAGCGGGTGGCCAGGGAACTCGGCCTCTCGCGCAGCGAAGCTTATCGCGAGCTGCAGCGCAGCAAATAAATTCCTGTTGCCGCGGACTCACGCGCAACGACGCAGAGCAAAATCTCCAGTGTCATGGGGGACTCACGCGTTCCTACTGGGTCTGCAAGGGAGCCTCAATGGTTCCCACCAGGCCGGTGCGCCCGTCCTGGACCGCCAGCCGCAACTGAGTCGCGTTGCCGGGCGGAGCCAAATCCATGTGCAGCATCATGCCGTGCTGCATAATCTGCTCATAGACATCGCTCTTAAAGGTTTGCTCCACTTTCTGACTCTGGCTGCCCAGCATTTTTCCATTTTGTGAAAAGGCGGTGGCATAGAAGAGAACGTTCATTTTCTTGCCGCCGGAATCTTCCTCCACCGAAAGCGTGCTGGCATCCACCAGAAAATCCAGTCCCAGCTTGCCGTTGGCGCCGGGCGAGGGCAGCACGCGGGCGCTGAAAGCCACTTGGGTTGCCGGAACCGCTTCGCCCAGGGCGGCGGCGACTTCCTGGCCCGGCTTGTAGCCTTTGAGCTGGGTCGGGTCCAGAGCGAAGTAGCCGCGCCGGTGCTGCAAGTCAAGACCCTGGCGATCCACCTTGAGCTTGATGCTGCGGTACTTGCCGTCCCACTTCTTACCAGTCGGATAGTAGCCGAGGGTATAGGTGGCGGAGGTATCTTCCATGGCGCGCTCCACTCCTAACTTGATTTCGTTTTGGTTTACATACGCCCGGCCCCCGGTGTCGCGGGCCATTTCCCGCATCACCTCCTGGGCATCCTGGTCGAGGGAAATGGAGAGCCCGCGCGCATCCACCGGATAAAGGGCGATCTGGGCAGCGGCGAGGCGGGCGTCGGCATCGCGAATCTGATCGGCGCCGGAGCGACGCGCAGTAGCAGCGTAGTTGCCGGAAGAGTGCTCGTCTACCCGCCGGGTATTGAAGCTGGGCAGCTCCTCGGAAAGTTGCGCCTCGGTCATATTGCGGTTCTCCGGATTAAGCGTAAAGGGCAGGTCGCCGGTCACCCAGATGACGTTCTTGCGCCCGGGCAAGCCGCCCAGGGCACGCGCCAGCGCGTCCAGTGCCTGAAACGTAATGTCGGTCCTGCGCTCCAGGTCATAGCTGACCGCCGCATCGGCAAAGTTCTGGATGCCGGCGACCATGAAGATGGGCATGCCCCGCGCGTTCGTGGCGGAGGTGGCGGTTTCGTTGGCGGGAGGCGTACTGGTGTCCAGGGAGGCCACTGCGCTGGATGGGGTAGGGGTCCCAGTCGTTACCGGAGTGGTCGGTTGCACTGCGCTGCCAAAGGGGCGCTCCTGCGGGACGTAGCCCTGCAGCGCGGTGTACAGCAGCTGCGGGTCGGTGGTGAAGTCCTGCAGCAGGTGCAGAGAGTCGGTCAAGGTAAACACCGCCATGCGCTGGCCGGGTTTGTACTGTTCTCGCGCAAAGCGGAGCATTTGGCGGCGTGCGTAGGCCTGATCTTTGAACTGGGTATTGGTAGCATCGAGGAGCAGAACCGTAATCGGCCCCCCGGGCGAGCGATACTGGGCCCGATTGGAGTAAATTCCCGGCGGAAGCGCTGGGCCGGGTGCCGGCGGCTGATTCTGCTCAGGCGTGACAAAGGTTGTGATCTTCTGCGCCTTGCCATTCTCCTCAAGAGCGAAATTTTCCGGCTTCAGACCCAGGACCGGCTTGCCTTGCTTATCGGTGACCACCACATCCACCAGCACCAGGTGAGTGGTAACGCGTATGGTGGGCGCCGGCACCTGAGCGTCAGGTGACTGCTGCGCCAGAACTGCGTTCTGGGCAGCGAGCATGGCGAACAGACCGGCAAGCGCGGAGAGTTTGCAGGTTACGTTGCGCAGCATAAGAACTCCTGTATCACTGTCGGCAAGATGGCGGCCGTGGCGGCGAACCATGGAGTGTGCACGCGAAGCCAGAACGAAAAGAGCAGGAACGGGTTGTGGCACGTTGCCGCAGCAGCTGGACTCGCCCGCCATTCCCACTCACAAGCTGTTTGGCCTGTTGTGTTGCCACGAGACGAGCGGATTGTAGCTCAATTCCTGCCCGCAGGTGGAGGCTTTACAATTCTGCTCACAAGGGGGGATGGTTACCAAAACGGACCAGCGTGCTACACCTCCGGTAACTGCCACCTCGCTATCATCTGGCATCTAATCCATTCGCATTCAGTAGCTTGGCTTGGTTATACAAAGCCTGTCCGGTGATAGCCGGGGATATTTCCGGTTTGCTCCTGGCACTTGGACCCGCTAAGCTTAAGGGAGCATTCCCGTAGCTAGCGCGGCGGGAAGCACCACCCAGAGACGCATGGAGAGGATACTGGCCGGCATCGTCATCGTCCCGGGCGTGGTCGCCCTGCTCCTCTTCCTTGTTTTTACCTACCTTTACCAGCAAAGCCGGCAAGCTTACTTCCGCGCCTGGCAAATCGGCTGGGGAGCCTATTGCGCCTACTACGCCCTGGTAGCGCTGGATTATTACGCCGCCAGCCCTTCGGCGGCGGTTTACTTCCTCTCCGACCTGCTGCTGGTGGGGATGGCCATGGCCATCCTGATTTCCACCCGGCTGATGGATGAGAAGTTCCGCTTCGTGCGCTCCGACTACGCGCTGGCCGGAGGCCTGGTAGCTCTCTCTCTATGGGGGCTGGTCTCACGCTACCGGGGGGGCGTTTTCCGCCTGGACCTGGAGCCACACGCTCACCTGCGGCTGGAGGTGGGCATCGCGGCAGTGTTGCTGTTCTGCGCCCTGCGTTTTTACCGCTATGGCCGGCAACGCGACTCCCTGGGCTATCGCCTGCTCTCGGTGGCGCTGATCCTTTGGGCGGTGCTGCTCAGCTTCCGCCAGTTTCATTACCGCTTTGAAGAACTGTTTGGCCGCTTCGGGCACTTCCTCGGCCCCGTGCCGCAGATGCTGCTGGGCATCGGCATGCTGATGGTGCTGTTCGAAAACGAGCGGCGCGCCGTGCAGGAGAATGCGCTTGCCTTCTCCACCCTGGAAGTGGACACCCGCACGCTGCTTTCTCCGGATGAGCTGCGTCCCGGGATGGAGAAGATTCTCAACCGGCTGTCGCGGCTGGTACCGGCGTCGCGAGCCTGCCTGCTCATTAACGAGCGCTGGCGGGCGGTGCTGCCTTCGGCTCAGTGCGGCTTGAGCGACGAGTTTCTGTATCAACTGGAGGAATTGCGCGCCAGCGAATACCTGAGTGAACTGGCCTACCGCGGAGGCGGAATAGCCACGCTGCTCAACCTGCCTCAGGGGACCGAACCGGTCACCCCCGCGGGCAATGGCGAACGAGAGCGCCTGCAGAACGCCCTGGTGCACGAAGACATTCGCAACCTGACCGCCCTCAACCTGCAGACCCGGGAAAACACTTTCGGAGTGATCATATTTCCCCACGCCTCCAAGCGCCTGTGCAGCTCTTCCCAAACCCGGCTGCTGCTGGGCGTGGCCCTGCAGATCGGCATGACCCTGGAGAATTACGTGGTCATGCACGAGGCCCACCGGCGCAGCAAGGAATACGAGCTGCTCACCGAAATCGGCAAGGCCATCAGCTCGCGCCTCGATAAAGACGAAATTCTGCTTACCGTGCAGAAGGAACTGGGCCAGCTTTTCGATACCAGCCATTTCTACATCGCCTTCCAGGAAGGCGACGAGATCCGCTTCGAACTGGAATTCACCGATGGCCACCTGCAGCACAAGCGCTCGCGCAAACTGGCCAACGGCATTACCGAATACATCATCCGCACCGGCCAGCCGCTGCTGGTGCGCTACGAGATGGACAAAACGCGGGAACGCATCGGCGCCCGCTTTGTGCCGGGACGTCCCGCCAAGTGCTTTGCCGGTGTGCCCATTTTTCTGAACGGCAAGCCGGCCGGCGCCATGGCCGCTATGAACGTAGAACGCGAATTCGCTTACGAGCAGCGCGACCTGGAATTGCTGCGCACGGTGGCGGGCCAGGTGGCGGTGGCGGTGGAGAACGCCCGCTTGTTCGCCGACCAGCAGGAGCGGGCCCGGCATCTGGCCTTCCTGAACAGCGTTTCGAAAACCGCAATTTCCAGCGAAGACGCGCAGCAGATGCTGGCCGAAATCGTGGCCGAAATCCAGAAGAACTTTCAGTTTGACCATATCGGCATCGGCATCCTCGACTACGCCACCAAGGACATCGAAATCAAGGCCGAAGCCGGCACCACGGCCAAGGCGCTGGGAAAGCGCATTCCCCTGGGCGTGGGCATCGTAGGGCGGGTGGCGCGCAGCAACGAAATGGCGCTGGTGCAGAACACCGACGATGGCCGCCTGCTGGGCATTCTGCGCGAATCTCGCTCCGTGCTCTGCCTGCCCATCACTTACGGCGACAGCATGCTGGGCGTGCTCAACGAGGAAAGCCAGCGGGAGAATGCCTTCAGCCCGCAGGACGTGCTCATCATGAACACGCTGGCTGACCTGCTGGCCACCGCGCTGCACAACGCGTTCGTATTCCAGAAACTGCAGCAGCAATCCATCACCGACGGCTTAACCGGCATCAAGACGCGGCGCTTCTTCTGGGAGGCCCTGACCGGCGAGTGGCGCCGCGCCTCGCGTTCCGGCCGGCCTTTTTCCGTGGTCATGATTGACCTCGACAAGTTCAAGGAAGTGAACGACAGCATGGGCCACCTGGAAGGCGACCTGGTGCTGGCCCGCGTGGGGCGGCTGCTGGAGCAGAAATGCCGCCAGTCGAACGTGGTGGCGCGCTACGGCGGCGACGAGTTTGTGATTCTCATGCCCGAAACCGGAGTGGAGCAGGCGCAGATCCTCTCTGAGCGCCTGCGCCTGTGGATTGCCACCGATCCCATGCTCAGCGAGCGGCACATCACGGGCAGCTTCGGCGTAGCCAGCTTCCCCCTGCACGGTTCCACCGCGGAAGATTGCCTGCGCGTGGCCGATGCCGGCATGTATGTTTCCAAGCACGCCGGCGGCAATCGCGTGTCCACGGCGGAGGAATACGCCGAAGGCGAAACCCTGGCCGTTCAGCGGCAGCTTATCGCCGGCTACATTGAGGGCTTTCTTCAGCGCGAGCACACCGGGCCGGAATACGCCGAGGAGCTGGTGGTCACGCTAAAAAAATTCTGTGGGCCGGAAGGCGAGTGCCATCCGGAAGTGCTGAGGGAAGCGATTGAAGTTCTGTGCCGCGCCGCCGAAACCCGCGAAGTCCACGCCGCCAGCCATGGCGAGGCCGTGGCTAAGCACGCGCGCATGGTGGGCCGCGCGCTGGGCATGGAAGCCGACGAACTGGCTGACCTGGTTTACGCCGGTCGGGTGCACGATGTTGGCAAGATTTTTCTGCCGGAGAAGATCCTCAACAAGCCCGGGGCGCTCACCGAAGACGAGTACTACCTGGTGAAGATGCATCCCAGGGTGGGCGGCGAAATCCTGGCCACCATTCCCGGCAGCCGCCGTCTGCGGGATTGGGTGGAGCACCACCACGAGAATTTCGATGGCAGCGGCTATCCCGGCGGGCTGCGCGGGGAGGAGATCCCGCTGGGGGCGCGCATCCTGCACGTGGCCGATGCCTACGTCAACATGACCACCGAACGCCCCTTCGCTGCCGCGCGCACACCCGAAGCCGCCATGGCCGAACTGGAAGCACTGAGCGGCACCCACTTTGACGGCATGATCGTGCGCATCCTCACCCGTCAGCTCAAGGCCGAGAAAGCAACCACGCGGGGGAGCTGAACTTCTTGCCTCCCACTCAAGCCAAAGGCCGGCTTGAGTGGGGCACCCACCGTAAAAAATTTCCGCAACTCCGGTTCCCGGCGCATCTATCCCCTGTCTGCGAGGATCTCACTCATGCAAGTCAGCCCTTTTCGGATCGAACATTACTTCTCTAAGCACGAGTTTTCCGCCAGGTATCTGCTTTCCAGTTCGGATGCTGAGTCGCGCACCATCCAGGAGGTGCTCGACTTGGAACCGGGCAGCCACCAGCGCTTGCTGCGGCACTGGTGCGGCTATACCGAATCGCCGGGCGCGCCCTGGCTGCGCGCGACCATTGCCGGAATTTATAAGAACATCGCTCCGGAGCAGATACTCGTCGTTTCCTCTGCCGAAGAGGGGATTCTTCTGGCGTACAACGCGCTGCTGGGCTCTTCGGACCACGCCATCGTGGAGACGCCGTGTTTCGAGAGCGGACTGGAACTCGCCCGCAGCACGGGAGCAGAAGTGAGCGAATGGCGGCGCAAGCCAGAGCTGGGCTGGGCGCACAACGTGAAGGACTTGGAGAAACTCATTCGCCGGAACACAAAAATCCTCTACATCTGCACCCCGCATAATCCGCTGGGGCTGCTGATGCCCAGAAACGTGCTGCAAGAAGTGGTTGCGCTCTGCCGCGACCGCGGAATCATTCTGTTTTGCGATGAGGTGTTTCGTGAACTGGAGCACGATCCCGCCACGCGCCTGCCGGCAGTATGCGAGCTCTACGAAAACGCCATCAGCCTCGGCTCCATGAGCAAGACCTACGGGCTGCCGGGATTGCGCCTGGGCTGGCTGGTCACGCGCAACGCTTCTTTCCTTCAGCGCTGCCTGGAAGTTCGCTACTACACAACCATCTGCAACAGCGCTCCCAGCGAATTTCTTTGCGATGTTGCGCTGCGGCACCGCCAGGTGCTGATCGAGCGCAATTTGGAAATTGTGCGCAAAAACCTGCCGCTCCTGGAAGCATTTTTCCGCGAACATGCTGGCCTGTTCGAGTGGGTCAAGCCTAATGCCAGCCCCATGTGCTTTCCGGCCTTTAAAGGCTCGCAGAGCGTGTCCCAGTTGTGTGATGACGTGGTTCGCGATGTCCACGTCATGCTCCTTCCCGGCAGTGTGTACGACGAACCCGGCCACATTCGCTTTGGGTACGGACGCAAAAACATGCCTGAGGCGCTGGAGCGGCTGAGTTCTTATCTCGACTCACCCGCCCAGAACGGACAAATCACAGGCCAGAGAATGTCGGCGGGGTGAGGTGTACGATGGCGACCGGCCTCGCAGTTATAAAGGGTGAGAAAGGAAAAGGCTGTGGGTTTTGAAAAAGTCGGCCGGCGAAGCGTTTCTTACCCGCATCGGTCGCATGGTTTTACTTCATCTCCGGTTACGTGGCTGCGGTCTCCGGAAGTGGCTTACGGCTGAGGAACCGCACCAGTCGTTTCAGGTTTGCACCGTTGCCGCGAGTATCGCCTTTATTTGCGGCAGGCTCGGGTAAGAGGTTGGTCACCATTCGCTGGTGTACATTTCTGTTGCCTGCCTTCTCATCTCAGTCGCCATGTTGTTTGCGTAGGTCATCAGCAAGCCACTAGCCCGAAGAAGCGCGTTTGGCCGCGTTCCGGCCACTTAAATGGGCCGGCATACATGTAAGACTAGAACAGCACTACGTTTTCACCTTTTTCAATGATTAGACTTTTGAAATAGGCCAGAATTCCATCCCGTCGGGCCATAATGGCCTGCACTTCTAACTTAGTGAGATAACCCCTGGTTTGCTGCTCCAATTGGTGACCATTGAGATCCTTGAGTTTCTTGAACAGATTGCGATCACAGCGGACTAGGCTCTTGGGAGTTTTTAGATCCCTGTCAAGAAGGAAGCCGCGGCTGTAATCAACCCGGTAGATCTTCCAATCGTTCCCAATCAGCAGATCTTTGGGATGAGCTTCCGACTCATCCACTAGAGCATCGAACACCTTGATTTTATCCATCTGTCTGTTCCAAGCTTCTAAATCGGGTGGCTCCACTTTGCGTTTGAGCCGCTCCGCTTCATCCATTTGCACAGGCAGCCACCAGCTAAACGAGCCCCACTTGCCACGCCACTCACGTTCAACATGCACCGGCATCAAGTCGTCGAGCCCGAGCATCTCCGCGAGCACCGATGCTGCGATGTTGTACCGATAGCTCGTGTAATCTTCGTCGCGGCTCTGAAAAGATGCGTCATGAGTCACTGTGCCGTTGCTGAGAGTAAGACGCCAGGGATGGGTAATACCCCGGGGATCTCGTCGGCTACTCACCACCTCGGCATTCAGAAGAAACTGTCTTATCTGTCTTCTAGTAAGAACTTGGTCGTCCGCCGCATTAACCACCACTGGGCGAATCACGCAAGCCGCTATGGCAAGGATTAACCAGTGCCATTGCACATGAGGCAGACGCATGTGGCACCCCCGATTTGTGCCATTATGCCCAGACCCTTTGTCAATTGCCCTGACTAACACGTTGATTTTCCGTTACAAGAAAATTTTTGGGGATCTCGCGACAATCTACCGGGATGTTGCAGATGCATGTATATGTTGGCCCACAGACCCGGCAGATAAAACAGGGATTGGAGCGCGAACAATCCTGTCTGTCGTAATTGGCGTGAAATCCTCTTCTCACCAGTGACCCGAGTTTATAAGGTGAGTTCTAGTAGGCGAAGCCGTCGGGCTGGCTGATGGCTTCGTTGTGCGCTTCCTTGTCCACAAACTGGCGACCGGCGGCCAGCGCCTGGCGGTCCAGTTCCAACAACTGCGGGTTGCGCACCTTGGCTTCCAGCACCGCCAAGGCCGTTTCAGAAGAGAGACACTCGGTTTCCTCCAGCAGCGCGCCCAGCAGTACCACGTTGGCCACTTTGCCGGCGCCCAGGCGGTCGGCCATTTCGGTGGCGGGCAGGCAGAATACGCGCGCCTGCGGGGCGGCAAAATCTTCGGGCAGTTGTTCGCGGTTGTAGAAGATGAGCCCGTTCTCCGCCACCTGGGGCGCGAATTTTCGCAGCGAAATTTCGTTCATGGCGACCAGCACGTCCGGGTGGGAGATCAGTGGCGAGCCAATGCGCTCCTGCGAGAGGCAGACGTGGCAATGGGCGCTGCCGCTGCGCATCTCCGGGCCGTAGGAGGGAAGCCAGCTCACCTCCAGGCCTTCGCGCATGCCCATTTCGGCAAGCAACTGGCCGAGCAGCAGCACGCCCTGGCCGCCAAAGCCGGCGATCTTGATGCTCAATTCCTTCAAATGGTGCTGCGGCTTGCCGGCGGCTTGCGCGGCAATCGCAACCTTTTCAGGCGTTTCCTTCAGACCCAGGACCTCGGCCACGGAGCGCTGTGGCGGATTTTTTCCTTCCGGAATGGTGGGCTTGCGGTCACGGAACACGTTGAGCGGGAATATGGGCACCATCTTCTCCGCCACCCAGCGGCGCGCGTCCACCGGTTGCATGTTCCAGATGGTGGGGCAGGGAGAGAGGATTTCGACAAAGGTGAAGCCGGCGCCGTCGCGCTGCAGTTCCAGCGCACGCCGCACGGCGCGGCGCGCTCCCATGATGTGCTTGTTATCGGAGAGCGCGACCCGCTCGATGTAAGCGGGCGCCTCCAGCGTGGCCAGCAGTTCCGACATGTGCAGCGGGAATCCCTCATTGCTGGGCCGGCGGCCCCAGGGACTGGTGGTGCTGGTCTGGCCCACCAGCGTAGTCGGCGCCATCTGGCCCCCGGTCATGCCATAGATGGCGTTGTTCACGAAGAACACGGCGATGTGCTCGCCGCGGTTGGCGGCGTGAATGATTTCCGCGGTGCCGATGGCGGCCAGGTCGCCATCGCCCTGGTACGAGACCACGATCTTATCCGGGCAGGCGCGCTTCAGGCCGGTGGCCGCGGCGGGCGCACGACCGTGCGCCACCTGCACATTGCCCAGGTCGAAGTAGTAGTAGGCGAAAACGGAACAGCCTACGGGACTGACAAAGATGGTGCGGTCCTGGAGGCCAAGGTCCTCGATCGCTTCCGCGCCCAGCTTGTGGGCTTTGCCGTGGCCGCAGCCGGGGCAGTAGTGGGTCTGGTGCTGCAGTTCCGACTTGCGCACAAAGTGGTCGTAGAAAATCTCCGAACGGGAGTGAAGCAGCTCGTACTCGGGTTCGGCCAGCACCACCTTTTCGTCTTCCACGAGGTACCTCCAGCTATCTGCCTGACTAGCTGTCCAGCGCAACCCGAGACGGCGTCAGCTAGTCAGCTAGCCAGCTTGCCTCACGCCAACGCCGCCAGGCGCGACAGCAGCTCTTCGTAAATCTCTTCCGCCAGCGGCACGTTGCCGCCCACGCGGTTATAAAACTCCACCGGAACTTTGCCGTTCACCGCCAGGCGCAC